>JAPKZO010000028.1:300000-424447 GCA_026393755.1 Acidobacteriota bacterium | reverse complement strand
CCGCGACCGAGGCCCAACGGCGTGCACTCGACCTGCTCAAAGCGATTGCGTAACGGCGTGTAGACAGAATCGCATCCCCGGCGCAGCACGTATCTGCTTCACCGGACAGGAGATCAGGCGCACTCACCAATGGAACTTCAGACTAAACCCGCTTGAGGTGGGGATTATTGCTGTCGACGGCGGCAGAGTCGGGCGCGATGAATCGCGCCCCTACGAGACGGGCGGCTACAGGGGACCGCCCCTGACTACGAATGCCTACCGGGTGGGTGCGAAGTGAGGCACGCGTCAATCCGCGCGAGCACGCGGTCGCGTCCGAGCAACTCGAGCACCTCGAAGATGCCTGGGCTCGCGGCCTGGCCAGTGACGGCCACCCGCGCGGGATGAATCAACGCGGCGGCCTTCACGCCGCGCGCAACGGCCAGATCCCGCAGCGCCGGCTCGATCGCGGCGGCCGTGAACGAATCGATCGTGGCGCACACGCTGCGAACCGCGCGCAGCAGCTCCATTGATTCCGGCGTCGCCAGATGCTTCCGCACCGCGTCCTCGTCGTACGTCACGGCGTCGGCGAGGAAGAACTGCCCCTTCTCGACAAACTCGGTCAGCCGCTTCGCGCGCGGACGAAGCATCTCAATCAATCGCCGCAACGATTCCCGCCCGGCCCCCGCATAGGCGTCGCGCCACACTCCGGCCGACTGCAGCAACGGCTCGATGCGCCTCGCCAGGTCTTCGGCCGACATCGCGGCAATGTGCTGCGCGCTGAACCACTCGAGCTTCTCGGGATTGAACACCGCGTTGCTGCTGCTGATGCCGTCGAGCGAAAACGCCCCAATCAGCTCGTCACGCCCGAACAACTCCTTGTTGCCGCTGCCGGGCGACCAGCCAAGCAGCGCCAGGAAGTTCATCATCGCTTCGGGCACAAAGCCCTGGCGCGCATACTCCATCACCGACGTGGCGCCATGCCGTTTGCTCAGCCGGCGCTTGTCGGGCCCGAGGATGAGAGGCACGTGCGCAAACGCCGGCACGCGCGTTCCGAACGCGCGGTACAACAACACCTGCTTCGGCGTGTTCGAAATGTGGTCGTCGCCGCGCACGACATGGGTGATGTCCATGTCGATATCGTCGACGACGACCGACAGGTGGTAGGTCGGATGCCCGTCCGATCGAAGCGCAACGAAATCCTCGATGTTCGCGTTGTCAAACGTGATGTCGCCGTGGACGAGATCGTGAAACGTGGTGGCGCCATCGGGCACTTTGAAGCGAATCGCGCGCGGCAGGCCAGCCGCCTCGCGTTCGGCCACGTCAACGGGCGTCAGCCGCAGGCACCGGCGATCGTAGGTCCACGATTCGCCGCGCGGCGCGTCGCCCTCTTCAACGTCTCCGACGAGCGCTGCGTCGGGTGCCGCAGGACTTGCGGGTTCGCGTTCTGCTATCGCTGCATCCTGTGCCTTCGGCGTGGCAAGCCCGCCATCTGCCGGCGCCAGCGGCGCCGCTATTCCTTCCGCCGCCTCCGCATTGCAGTAGCAGTAGTAGGCATGGCCGTCGCGCACCAGCCGCTCGGCCATCTCGCGATACCGATCGAGCCGCTGCGACTGGAAGTACGGCCCGTGCGGTCCACCGATCTCCGGCCCCTCGTCCCAATCGAGCCCCAACCAGCGCAACCCGTCGAGAATCCCCTCGACCTTGTCCCACGACGACCGCTCGACGTCGGTGTCCTCGATGCGCAGCACAAAGACACCGCCGGTCCGCCTGGCATAGAGCCAGTTGAAGAGCGCCGTCCGGGCGCCGCCGACGTGCAGGTATCCGGTGGGTGATGGCGCGAAACGCAGGCGAGGAACGGTCATGGGATGGGCTGTCCTGGGCGGGTCGTCTCAGAGAACCGTCCGCCTTTCCGCCTTCGCCCTGCCCGCCCTCGCTCTTCGAGCTGCGGCGAGGCAAGCGGGCTACGGCGGGACAAGCGCGTGAAAAGCGGCTATGGCGAGACATCTCGCCGTAGCTCGCCAGAGGCCCCGATCATGCCGAAGGCGAGCGTAGGCGGATGGCGGTGAGGCAGGGATTCGAACCCTGGATACAGGTTTTGGCCCGTATAACGATTTAGCAAACCGCCGCCTTCAGCCTCTCGGCCACCTCACCGTCGATGCTGTAAGAATACCCTACTTCTTGGCCTTCTTCGCCTTCTGGGCCGCTTTCCCTGCCTTCTTCGCGACCTTCTTCGCCTTCTTTACCGCTTTCCTGGCGATCTTCTTTGCCTTTTTGGCGGCTTTCTTCACGGCTTTCTTGGCGACCGTCTTGGCGGGCTTTTTGGCCTTTTTCGCCGGCTTCTTCGCCTTCTTCGCGACTTTCTCGGCGACCTTCTTCACGGCCTTCTTGGCCACCTTCTTGGCAGGCTTCCTGGCCTTTCTTGCGGGTTTCGGGGCGACAACCGGAGGCGGAACCGGTTTCCTTTCAGCAACCGGCGCGGGCTTCGGGACGACAACTGGAGCCGCTGCCGGCTCGGGCGCCGGAGCGGGAGTCGGGGCTGGCGCAGAAGGCGCCTCCACCGGGAGATCGATAATCACGGGAACTTCGGGTTCAAGCGGGTTCGACATTCCTCTCCTCCATGGCTGGGCCAGCAGTCCACCAAGCGTGTCTGCTCTCCCGCGAGTATAGGGATGTCACCCGCGAGCCGCAATAGCTATCGCGGATACGTGCGCCGGACGCTTTGTTCGGTGAACCCTGTTAATGTCCTCACCTTCCCGTTCGTTATACCGGTAGATACCGTGCCGCAGGTACAAGGAGAACAATCATGTCCCACGTAGAAGTCCTGGTTCCGGTCGCCTTGTTCGCGATGATTGGCTGGATCGTCTACATCGCTGTCACCGCCGGCCGCCGGAAGGAACAACTGAAGACCACCGCAGAATTCCACGCGAAGGTCTTGGACAAGATGGGCTCCGCCAAGGACTTCGGCGAGTTTCTCGAAACCGACGGCGGCAAGCGCTTCATGAGTTCGCTCACCGTCGACGGTCCGAGCGCCAAGACCCGCATTGTCGGATGCGCCGAACGGGCAGTGCTTTGCCTGTCGATCGGCATCGGCTTCCTCTTGCTCGGATCGTGGTTCGACGACTACCGGGACGGCATGATCGTCATGGGCACGATCATCACGGCCTGCGGAGTCGGCTCGCTGATCTCGTGCGTGTCCTCCTACTTCCTGTCGAAGAACTTCGGGCTATTTGAACCGCCCGCGAGCCCAAAGCCGTAACAACTCTGGCGCTGTCGCAAGGGTGAGCTTATCCTGACGGAATGCAGCGGCCATGGTCGAACATGCGGCAACAATTCGGAACAGCGCGATGAGCCAGCGCGAGGCGTCCGTCCCGTCAACGACGCTGCTCACCGAACGTGAGTTCCAGGATCTGTACCGTCTGCACGGGCGCGCGCTCTGGGGCTATCTGTATCGGCTGACGAACAACGCGGCCGATGCCGACGATCTGTTGCAGGACAGCTTCTGCCGATTGCTGGCCACGCCATTGGCGACCAGAGACGACGCGCAGCTTCGCGCGTATCTGTTCCGAATCGCGAGCAACGCGTCCATCGATCACTGGCGGCAGGCGGCACGGGCAAGTCGCCACGCAGCCAACGCGCCCGATGCGGCTGTCGAAACAGGTGACGCCGCCGCGCTGCGACACGACATGGCGCGCACGTTCAGCGAGTTGAAGCCCCAGGAACGCGTGCTGCTCTGGTTGGCTCACGTTGAAGGCACGGCACACGGCGAGATCGCCCAGGCGCTTGGTCTCAAGGCCGCCAGTGTGCCGGTAATGCTCTTCCGCGCGCGCCGAAAATTGGCTGGCCTGCTGAAGAAGAGAGGCTTAGGGCCTGCGTGAGTCCTTCGATTCGCAAGTTCGGTGGCGAACTTGCTCCCTCAGGACGTGGTGCATCGAGCGATAGGAGCACCACGGGAGAACGGTGATGCTGGACCGGATCTGCGACAAACAGCTTGCGCTCGTCGAAGCCGCCGCCGCGGGCCACGAACCAGATCCCGGCGTGGCGGACCACCTCGCCACGTGTTCCGCGTGCCGTGAGGCCGTCGAGGCGGTGTGCTGGATGCGCCGCATGGCGAATTCGACGACCGAGCCGCATGCGCTGCCAAGTCCCGATGTCATCTGGTGGAAGGCGCAGCTCCTGCGCCGCTGGGAGGCCAACCGTCGCGCAGCAGCGCCCATCGAACGCATGCACAAGGCAGAGTTGTTCGCCGGCCTCGCGAGCCTCGTCGGCTTTATCGTGTGGCAGTGGTCGGGCCTCACGAGAGTGATGTCGAGCCTGAGCCCCGCGAACCTCGCCTCCTGGTCCGCACATACCACGGCCACCGGCGCCTCCGGAGACGCATCGGGCGCCGTTCTCCTGTTGGGGTCGTTCTTTCTCGGCGCGATGATCCTCGCCGGTGTCCACAGGATGCTGAAGGAATAGAATATTCGTCATGAGGCCGCTCAAGATCGGCATCAGCGGCGTCCGGGGTGTGGTTGGCGAAACCCTGACGCCAGAGCTTGTCGTGTCGTTTGCGCAGGCCTTTGCCACGTACCTGGATTCGGGCCGCGTGCTCGTGTGCCGCGACACACGGCCATCCGGACCCATGGTGCGGTCGGCGGTGCTGTCCGGATTGCTCGCCGCCGGGTGCGACGTCATCGATCTGGGCGTGTGTCCCACTCCCACGCTGCAGCACGCGGTGCCTTTGCTTGGCGCGCAGGGTGGAATTTCGATCACCGCCGGACACAACCCCGCATCCTGGAACGCCCTCAAGTTCGTCCGCGGAGACGGCCTGTACCTCAACACCACCCAGGCCGAGGAACTGCTCGACATTGTCCACCAGGGCGAGTTCGAGAAAGTGGGATGGGATCACATTCACACGCGCGTCGGCGAACAGGATGCCATTGCGCACCATCTGGCCGTACTCGCCAACGCGTTCGACGTCGAGAGAATCCGCGGGCGACGGCTGCGCGTGGCGGTTGACTGCTGCAATGGATCGTGCGCGCTTCTCGCTCCCCGCTGGCTCGAGGCGCTTGGCTGCACGGTGCTGGCGGTCAACGACGATCCGACCGCCCCTTTCCCGCACCGGCCGGAGCCCAAACCCGAGACGATGGCGCAATTGAAGGCTGTGGTGAGGGCCGGCGGCGCCGACCTGGGCTTCGCGCACGATGCGGATGGCGAACGACTCGGCCTGGTGACGGGCGCGGGTGTCGCACTGTCGGAAGAAACGACGCTCACCCTGGCCGCTTCCATCGTGCTCTCGCAAACGCCGGGTACCATCGTCACCAACGTGTCGACGACGCGCGCGATCGACGTCGTGGCGGCACGCCACGGGTCGGAAGTGGTGCGCACGCCGGTTGGCCAGTCTTTCATTTCCGAAGCCATGCTTCAGCACAATGCCGTCATCGGCGGCGAGGGCAATGGCGGCGTGGCGCTGCCTCGCGTGCTGATGTCACACGATGCGGCCGGGGCCCAGGGGCTGATCCTCGAACACCTGGCCCGCACGGGATTGTCGCTGGAGGCGGCGCTGGAAGGACTGCCCTGCTACCCTGTCGCCAAGCACGACGTCCCGGTAAGGCCGAGTGCGCTCTACTCCGTGCTTCAGGGGTTTCGAGAGCAGGTCGATGCCGATCAGCCGGCGGCCGACACGACCGACGGCATCAAGATCTCGTGGCCCGACGGATGGGTCCACGTGCGGGCCTCGCAGACCGAGTCGATGATCCGCATCATCGCGGAGGCCGATTCGCCGGCCCGTGCGCGCGACCTGCTGGACTGGGCGAGAGACAGGTTGAAGGCGTAGCGTATGCGTGCCATCCCAACGCTGAAGATCAGCATATCCGGCGTGCGCGGCATTGTTGGCGACTCGCTGTCGCCAATGATGCTGGTCCGCTTCGCCGAGGCGTTCGGGACGTACATCGGCTCGGGCGCGGTCGTCGTCGGGCGCGACACCCGCACGTCGGGCGAGATGGTCCGGCAGGCGGTCCATGCGGGCCTGCTCTCGAGCGGTTGTCGCGTCATCGATCTGGAGATCTGTCCGGTGCCGACGGTCCAATTGGCCGTCCGTCACGCCCATGCGCACGGCGGCATCGCGATCACGGCCAGCCACAACCCCGCCGACTGGAACGCGCTCAAGTTCATTGGTGCCGACGGCCTCTTTCTGGATGCAGGCCAGGCGCGCGAACTGCTCGACATCTATCATCAGGGCGAGTACGTCAAGGTCGCCGGCACCGAGATGCGCGGCGTCGAACGGATGACCAACGCCCTCGATCTCCACATCAAGACCATCCTCGATGCCGTCGGGCCCCTGCCTGCCGGCCAGCGCCGGTTACGCGTGGCGCTTGATTCCTGCAATGGCGCCGGCGCCCTGCTGGCGCCGCGGCTGCTCGACGCGCTTGGCGTGGATGTCGTGCCGATCAACGTCACGCCCGATGGCCTGTTTCCAAGAGCGGCCGAACCGCTGCCGGAGAATCTCGGCGCGCTCTGCGACGTGGTCGTTACCAATCACTGCGACGTCGGATTCGCGCAGGACATGGATGCCGACCGGCTCGCCGTCGTGTCGGAGCGCGGCGAGCCCATCGGCGAAGACTACACGCTGGTGCTGGCCACGTGGTGGGTTCTCGCGCAAATGACATTGGGGTCTGACCCCATTTCCGGAACCGGTCCAGTGGTCGTGGCCAATCTCGCGACCAGTCTGGCGCTTGACGATCTGGCGGCGCGGTTCGGAAGCCGGGTCGTGCGGTCGAAGATCGGCGAAGCCAACGTCACCGATCGCATGAAGATTGTCGGAGCGATCATCGGCGGCGAGGGCAACGGCGGCGTCATCTACCCGCGCATCAATTTCGCACGCGACAGCCATGTGGGGATGGCGCTGATCCTGCACTTGCTCGCACAGTCTGGGCGCTCGGTGTCCAGCTTGATGGCCGACCTCCCCCGCTATTCGATGGTGAAGGAAAGGCTCGCCTGCCCGTCGAACAAGATCCCGGAAGTGCTGCGAGCCATCCGTGCCGCGTTCGGACATCTTCCCATTGATGCACGCGACGGCATCAGGGTCACGCTTTCCGACGGCTGGTTTCTCGTCCGAGGCTCGAACACCGAGCCCATCATCAGGGTCGTCGCCGAAGCCACATCGGACGCGGCCGTCGGCCGCATCATCGACGACGTCTTCGGCCGGGTGAGCCGGATTGTCGGAGCCGGCTGATTCACCAGCCGACGGAGTGTGGCTGATATGTTCGTTCCCGCCGTACGCGTCCGCACGCCCGAGTTGATGGATCAACCTGGACTCGACAGGCGCGAGCACGACTCCGCGCTCACCGCGCTCGGCCGCGCCAATATCGCCAGCCGCACCATGTCGGTTGCCTGGCCGGCGATTCAGCGCGTGGCCCGAACGGTGAGCGGCCGTCCGCTCCGCGTCCTCGACATTGCCTGCGGTGGCGGACACGTCGCCGTCAATCTGGCGCGGCGGTTCGCCCGCGCCGGAATCGCCGCCGATGTGCTTGGCTGCGACGTGAGTCCGGTCGCGCTCGAGTACGCGAGAACCCTCGCGGCCCGCGCCTGCGTCCAACAAGTGCGATTCGATCAACTGGATGCCATCCGGGATGCGTGGCCGACCGGCTTCGACGTCGTGCACTGTTCGCTGTTCCTCCACCATCTGGCAGACGAAGAGGCCGTCGAGACGCTGCGGAGGATGAAGGATGCGGCTCGCCACCTCGTGGTGGTGTCCGATTTGCGGAGAACGGATCTCGGCTACCTCTTCGCATGGATTGGATGCCGGCTGCTGTCGCGCTCACGCGTGTTTCATGTGGACGGTCCGCTGTCGGTCGCGGCCGCGTTCTCCACAGCCGAGGCGCGCGCGTTGACGAGCCAGGCAGGACTTGACGGGGCCGAACTTCGCGAATGCTGGCCCCAGCGATTTCTCCTCACCTGGCGCCAGACGTCCGATGGGGTCGCCTCTTTCAAGGATCTTGCTTCTGGTTCCTGAGACGCTGGTGTTGAAGACTGTCTCCCCAACGATCGCGCTCGCGCAGGCGTCGACCCGAGAATGGGACGCGATTGTCGTTGGCGCGGGACCCGCCGGGGCGTTTGCCGCACGCGGACTCGCGCGCGCAGGGCTTGCCACGCTGCTGGTTGATCGCAAGCCGTTTCCGCGCCACAAGGTCTGCGGGGGCTGCCTCAACGCCCGTGCGGTGGGTGTCCTGGAGAGCGCCGGGCTGGTCGACGAACTTCGCGCGCTCGGCGCTAGGTCGCTCTCGACTATTCAACTGCGATACGGCGGCCGCTACGCAAACATCGCTCTGCCTCCAGGATTGGCCATCACGCGCGCCACGCTCGATGCCGTGCTGGTCGGCGCGGCCATTTCTGCCGGATGCGTCTTCCTCCCCGAGACTGCCGCGCTCGTCGACGCAGAGCCCGCGTCGCCTGAACAACACCCCGGCCTCACGCGCCAGGTCACGCTCCAGCAACGTGAGGATCGGGGTGCCTCCGCACGCGCGCGGATTGTCGTGGTCGCTGACGGCCTCGGCAATAGTTCGTTGCGCGACTCCCCCTCGATGCGCGGAGTCGTTGATTCCGGCGCAAGGATCGGCATCGGGGCGGTCGCCCGTGCTGGTTGTGTCAGCGCTCTCAGTGGTTGCGTGACGATGACCGTAGGACGTGGCGGGTACGTGGGCCTCACTGACGTCGAGAATGGTCAGATCAACATCGCGGCGGCGCTCGACGTCGACTTCCTGAGGGCGCAAGGCGGGCCGGCCGGGGCTGTCCGCGCGATCCTGACCTCCGCGAGCGTCGCGGCCACCTGCGACCTCGAGACCCTCGATTGGCAGGGGACTGTGCCGCTCACGCGCCACGTGCTCGCTCCAGTCGCGCACCGCGTGTTTGTGCTCGGCGATGCGGCGGGTTACATTGAGCCGTTCACAGGAGAGGGTATGGAGTGGGCGCTCTCGGCCGCCGACGCCCTGGTGCCGTTGGCGGTTCGCGCCGTTGCCGGCTGGGATTCCGCGATCGAGCGGCGATGGATCGACACTTATGACAGGGTCGTGCGCCGAAATCAGAACTGGTGTCGCTTCCTCGCCCGGGCGTTGCGCTATCCTCCGATTGTGGGCGTGATGGTCGCAGCGCTCCGGCACCAACCCGGACTGGCCAGACCGTTTCTCGCTCGCACTATTCATAGACTTGGCCGCGCTGATGAATAGCGCACCGGTGTCCGTTGTGTCTGGTCGATTCCGGCTTCGACGCGGCGCTAGCGCGCCTTGCTCAGGGCAAGCCCGCACCGCACGCGGCGCTGTATCAATGTCGTTTGAGGATCTGTAATGAGTTTCCACATCTATGGTGTTGGCACGGCGTCGCCGCCGTGTTCCATTTCCCAGGAGCATGCTGTTGCTCTGGCGCGGGCGTACGGCTGCACGACCGAGGAACATCAACGGCAACTGAAGGCGCTGTACCGGCTGACGCGCGTCAAGACCCGGCACAGTGTCGTGCTGGATTCCGACAGCCGCGACGGGATCCCGCGCCAGTCGTTCTTTCCGGCCATGCAGAACAGCGAGGATCGCGGACCGACGACGACCGAGCGCATGGCGCGCTACGAGAAGGAGGCTCCGCCTCTTGCGGCCAGGGCCGCCGGTGTCGCGCTGGCCGAGGCCGGGCTTGCCCCTGGCGCCGTCACTCACGTGGTGACGGTATCGTGCACGGGGTTCGCCGCGCCGAACTTCGACGTCGGTCTGATTCGAGACCTCGGCCTCAACTGGACCGTGGCGCGCACGCACGTCGGATTCATGGGCTGCCACGGCGCGTTGAACGGTCTGCGCGTCGCGAAGGCGTACGCCGACAGCATCCCGGATGCGCGCGTTCTGGTGTGCGCCGTTGAGTTGTGCTCGCTGCACTACCAGTACGGCTGGAACGGCGACCGGTTGGTCGCCAACGCGATCTTCGCGGATGGTGCGGCGGCCATCGTGGGCGGCGGCCGACCGCGGGCACAGGAAGATGAATGGGTGCTCTCGGCGAATGGCGCCTCCTTGCTCGAAGATTCGGCAGAGTTGATGGCGTGGCGCATTGGCAACCACGGGTTCGAGATGTCGCTGTCGGCGCGCGTGCCCGGCGTGATCGAGCGCGAGTTGCGGCCGTGGCTGGATGGATGGCTCGCGGCAGAGGGCACAGCGGTGGATCAGATTGCCAGTTGGGCCGTGCACCCGGGCGGGCCGCGGATTCTTGAGGCCTGCGCCAGGACGATTGGCCTTCAACGCAACGATTACGCGGTGTCCCAGGAAGTGCTTGGCGAGTTCGGCAACATGTCGTCACCGACGATCCTCTTCATCCTGGATCGGCTGCGCCGCCGCCACGCGCCACGGCCTTGCCTGGCGATTGGTTTCGGGCCTGGCCTCGCGGTCGAAGCCGCGCTCTTCCGGTAGGGGCACGGCATGCCGTGCCCCGGCCTCCTACCGTCTGCCACGCGTCAACGCGCGCGCTCGACTGGCTCACCGACGACGCGAAAGCCGAGACTGAAGCCACGGTCCTGTGGGGCGTGTGTATATCGTTGCGCGCATCGCGCGCTGGCTGCGTCAAAGTACCAGCTCCCGCCGCGGATCACCCGCGTCGTGCCGGCCTGGGGTCCGCGGGGATCCACATCAGCTTGCGCGTCATACGGCCCGTAGAAATCGTTGGTCCATTCCCAGACGTTCCCGTGCATATCGTGCAAGCCCCAGGCGTTTGGCGCGAAGCTGCCAACTGGCCGCGTGCGATATGCCCCACTACCCGGCGTCACCTGTTCCCCGGGCGACGCGTTGAAGTTGGCGTCGCGGGCTTCCAGTTGATCCCCGAGCCCATACGCCGTGCTCGTTCCCGCCCGGCATGCGTACTCCCATTCCGCCTCGGTTGGAAGCCTGTAGCGCATGGCAGACGATCGCGCTGTCAATCGCGTCAGAAAATCATCGACGTCGTAGAAGTTGACTTGTTCAACCGGACAGCGCGCGCAGTCCGAGAAGCGACTCGGGTTGGCGCCCATCACCATCTGCCATTCCGTCTGCGTGACCTCGTAGCGGCCCATGTAGATGCGGCGTGACAGCGTGATGCGATGCGGCTGTTCATCGTCGTTGCGGCCGGCCTCGGATGCCGGACTGCCCATGACGAACGATCCGGGTTCGATCGCGACCAGCACCATTCGCGTGTCCGGTTCGACATAGAACGCCGGCGGCCCGGGCGCGACGAGGCGAGCCCCGGCCACCGCAATGAGAATCACGGCGGTGGCCAGGCCGACGAGTGCGAGGATTGCCCGGTGCATCAGTGATCGCGGCTCGCCCGAACCGGGTTGGTGGTATCAGTGAGCGACGCTCAGTGCCTGTCGGTTACCCGCGCGCGAAGTTCGCCGCGGCGAATTCCCAGTTCGCCAGGCTCGCAAGAAACACCTCGACGTACTTGGGCCGGAGGTTCTTGTATGTCGGGTAATACGCGTGCTCCCAGACGTCGCAGGTGATGAGCGCGGTCTGCTTGTACTTGAGCGGCAGATCGGCGTTGCCGGTCTTGGTGACCTTGAGCTTGCCGCCATCCAGCACCAGCCAGCCCCAGCCCGATCCGAACTGACTGACGCACGCAGCAGCGAATTCTTCTTTAAACCTGGCGAAGGAACCAAAGTCGCGAACGATGGCGTCGGCCAGCTTGCCGGTGGGTTCGCCGCCGCCTTTGGGCTTCATGCTGTTCCAGTAGAAGGTGTGGTTCCAGATCTGGGCCGCGTTATTGAAGACCGGGCCCTCGCTGGAGAGAATGATCTCCTCCAGCGACTTCTTGCCATCCACCTTCCCGTCCTCAACGAACTTGTTGAGGTTCACGACATACGCGTTGTGGTGCTTGCTGTAGTGAAGTTCGAGGTTCTCCTTGGTGAGGAACGGTTCGAGCGCAGCGACGTCGAAGGGCAACAGCGGCAGCGTGAACGGCATGGGATTCTCCTTGAGTTGCGAGATCGCGGGAGCGTCCTCGGGCTGGGCAGCAAACGAGAATGGGAACGCCAGACCAGCGGCGGCGGAGGCGACGAGGAAATCGCGACGGTGCATGGGTCCCTCCTACTATCGGATATTACCCCTTCTCTCGACCGTTCCGTCGCGCCACGCACTAACAGCCCCTTCCCGAGAATTACTATCTGCCCTACCGTCATCGTCTCGTGCCTGGTCGAGGTTCTCCGGGGCTTGGACATTGTCCGACTCGCCTGAGAACGGGGTCGGCATCACCACAGGCTGCGACAATGAGGATAGGCGCGGATCCGCTCGTCTGCGGTCAGAATTGTGGCATTCTCCTCCCGGGCCGTCGCCACAATGATTTGATCCGCTGGATCGTCATGGAACGGCCCGGGGAGTAGGGTTGCACGACAACTTATGGTCGGGGACAATGGCACAAGCCTGAGCTTGGGCATCTCCAGCGCCACGCGAATCCACTCTTCTGGATCGCAGGAAATGGCCAACCGCTTCTTCTCGATCAACTTCGCGAATTCCCACACCGAAATCGCCGACAACAGCAGTTCGTCATACCGCGATGGAGTGGAGATGAACGACCGGACACGCCGCGTCAGCTTCTGGGGATGCATGTTCCACCAGATCCAGACGTGCGTATCCAGCAGGGCCTTCATCGAGCGGCTTCCCAGGACTCCGCTCTCAACGGCGAGACGATATCCCTTTCGAACACCAGAGCCTCAGCAAGCCTCCCGGCGACGGGCGCGTCCCCTGATGGTTGATACGGCAGTACCTGGGCCAACGGCTTGCCCCGCTTCGTCACGACGATCCCCTCCCGCGTGCTCGCCACCTTCCCTACCAACTCGAGCGCATGGGCCTTGAACGCACTGATTGCCAGACTTCGCATGGCCAGCCTCCTGACAACTTTCAACATAGTCATTTGAAGTGGTCATGTCAAGCGCATGAGACACGCCCGCGTGTATGGGCGATGGGCGAGAGTGGCCGCGCGGCAGGCGGTCCACGGCGGGACAGCCATGGCCTGTCCTGGGCTTGCCCAGCCGAAGCTCACCCGAGGGTTGGGCACGCTGCCCGCCTTCGCCGCGAAGCGGCTTCGGCGCGGCATCCCGCCGTAGCTCGCCCGAGGTGTCGATCATGCCGAAGGCGAGCGTAGGCGGATGGCGGAGGGAGAGGGATTCGAACCCCCGGTACGGTTTCCCGTACAACGATTTTCAAGACCGTCGCCTTCAACCGCTCGGCCATCCCTCCGGTGATCTGGATTATACGGCGAACACGGGGACGGGCACGTCGGCCCGCACGCGTGGAGTCGGAGGTGACGCCGCGGTTCGCCGTAGCGGCCCCACTCGGAATCAGAGGGGCCGCGGCACCGTGCCTCCGCGCACCCGCCCCTACGGACGCGCCGGCTCGATGATCTCCATCCCTCGCATGTAGGACCGCAGCGCCTCTGGAATCACGACAGAGCCATCGCGCTGCTGGTAGTTCTCGAGAATCGCGATAAGTGTGCGGCCGACGGCAAGCCCCGACCCGTTGAGCGTGTGAACGAATTCGACCTTGCCCGTGCCGTCCGGCCGGTACTTGATGCCCGCGCGGCGCGCCTGAAACGCCATTGTGTTGCTGCACGACGAAATCTCGCGGTATGTCTCCTGGCTCGGCAGCCACACCTCGATGTCGTAGGTCTTGGCGGAGGCGAACCCCATGTCGCCCGTGCACAACAGCATGGTGCGATACGGCAGCCCAAGCCGCTTCAGCACTTCCTCTCCGCTCGCCACCATGCTCTCGAGTTCGTCGAACGACTGATCGGGCGTCGCAAACTTGACCATCTCGACCTTGTGGAACTGATGCTGCCGGATGAGGCCGCGCACGTCCTGCCCGTGCGACCCGGCTTCGCTGCGGAAGCACGGCGTGTAGGCGGCGTAGCGGATCGGCAGCTTTCGGCCGTCAAGAATCTCTCCGCGATGCAGGTTGGTCAGCGGCACCTCGGCGGTGGGCACCAGGTAAAGGTCCCAGTCGCCCGCGATCTTGAACAGGTCCGCCTCGAACTTCGGCAAGTTGCCTGTGCCGACCAGCGCGGCCGCGTTGACGAGAAACGGTGGATCGATTTCCGTGAAGCCGTGCTCGCGCGTGTGCAGGTCGAGCATGAAGTCGACCAGCGCCCGGCTCAGCCGCGCGCCCGCGCCCATCAGCACGGCAAACCGCGCGCCCGACATGCGCGCCGCCCGCTCGAAATCAAGAATCCCCAGGAGCGCACCAAGATCCCAGTGCGCCTTCGGCGCAAAGTCGAACCGCGGCGGCTCGCCCCACCGCCGCACTTCCCTGTTGTCGGCGGCGCTCGCGCCAATCGGCACCGATTCGTGGGGCAGGTTGGGAATGGTCAGGAGAATGGCCCGGCGGCGCTCCTCCAGGTTGTCGAGTTGGGTTTCGAGTTCCTTGATCTGCTGGCCGCGGGCCTTGTTGGCGGCAAACACGTGGGCGACGTCCTGCCCGGCCTTCTTCGCCCGCGCGATCTCGCCGGACGAGGCATTCTGCTGGCGCTTCAGTTCTTCAACTTCCGGGATCTTCACGCGCCGTTCGGCGTCAAGCAGCGCCAGCGCGTCAAGCTCAACATCCATGCGCATCCCGCGCCGGGTGAGTGCCTCGCGGACGACGTCAGGATGATCACGAACGAATGCGGCATCGAGCATGGTCAAGATGGTATATCCAAAGCACGTTTGGCTGCGATACGATCACCTGTCCAAGTCCTTCGATTCATAAGTTCCGCAAGGGACTAATTCCCTCAGGACTTGGTGCTGAGCGAGGATTTTGACCAGATCGTCTCGCGTGGATACGCAACTGTAACTGCGAGTCGAAGCACCAAGGAGCAGGCGCATGGCGAGAGTACGGAAAGCGGTCTTCCCGGCGGCGGGCCTCGGCACGCGGTTCCTGCCCGTGACCAAGGCCCAGCCCAAAGAGATGCTGCCGCTGGTCGACAAGCCCATCATCCAGTACGGCGCCGAGGAAGCCGTGGCGGCCGGTATCGACAACCTCATCATCGTCACGGGCCGAGGCAAGAACGCGATCGAGGATCATTTCGATGTCGCCGTCGAGCTCGAGTCCTATCTGGAAGCCCGCCACAAGACCGATCTGCTCGCCGAAATCCGCGAGATCTCAAACCTCATCCATGTCGCCTATGTCCGACAGGGGGAGCCGCTCGGCCTCGGCCATGCCGTGCTGGTTGCCCGAGATCTCGTGGGCCCAGAGCCGTTCGCGGTCGTGCTGGCCGACGACGTAATCGACGCCGATCCGGCGGGCCTCAAGCAGATGGTGGACGTGTTCGACAAAGTCCAAGGCCCGGTGCTCGCCGTCGAGCGCGTCGGCTGGGATCGCGTCTCCTCGTACGGCATCGTCGACATCGAGAGCGAGTCTGACGGAATCTATCGGGTGCGCGACCTGGTAGAAAAGCCGGCCCGCGCCGATGCGCCGTCGGACCTGGCCATCATCGGCCGCTACATCCTCACGCCCGACATTTTCGAAGAACTCGAAGCGACCGCCGCGGATTCATCGGGCGAAATTCAACTCACCAACGGCCTGCGCCGGCTCCTGAAGAAGCGCCCGATCTATGCGTACGAGATCAAAGGCGTCCGCCACGACACCGGCAACAAGCTTGGTTACCTCAAGGCGGTCGTGTACTTTGCGCTCCGGCGCGAAGGCCTTGCGGAACCCTTCGCCGAGTACCTGCGCTCAATCAAGTTCTAAGTGTTCGTGTCGGACCTTGACCCGCTCGAATCATTAGTCGACGAGGTCTTGCTGCCCTCCGACGAGGAGCTTCCGCGATCCGGCGTGGAGTGACTGCTGTCCGACGTGGAGTGACTGCTGTCCGACGAGGACTTGACGGTATCCGAGGCGGGTTTGCTGCTCTCCGTCGAGGACTTGCTCTCGCCGGAATCGCCAGCCGCCGACGGCGTGCTGCTGCTGCCCGACTGGCCGGACGAAGACGCGGCTGACGCCGCGGACTTCCTGTCGGCGGCCGCTTCGGTGTTTCTCTTGCTGGCGTAATCGGTGACGTACCAGCCTGTGCCCTTGAACTGGATTGCCGGCGCCGACAGCAGTTTATGAACGGGTTCGGCGCATAACGGGCATTGCCCGATCGGGGCATCTGAAAATTTCTGGATTACTTCGAACCGATGGCCGCAGGCGTCGCATTCGTACTCGTATAGTGGCATGGTGCTAGCAACAGTTTACTCGATGGCGGCGCCGGCATGTTCTCCAAGCATCAGTTGCCGGTGCACGGGGATGGTCGCGACACCGTTGCCGAGCAGCGTGTCGTGGAACGACCGCAGCGTGAACGCGTCGCCCACGTGCGCCTTGTAGTCTTCGCGCAGCTTCAGCAGCATGAGCTTGCCAAGCGTGTACACGGCATAGCCCGGGTCGAATGTTCCTCGTTCGGCTTCGCGCCGGGCCGTGCTCTCTTCGATAAACGCCTCATCCCGGAAGAACCGGACGCCCTGCTCAACCGACATGTCCTCGGCGTGCAGGCGAATGGCCACAATCAGGCGTGCGATGCGGATGAGCGATTCGGCAAGCTGGCCCAGATGAACCGCCGGGTCCTGCCGCTCGAACCCCGCCTCGATCATCATGTGTTCGCAGTAGTGGGCCCAGCCTTCCACCATCCCGCTTGACGCCATCAACAGCGACTTCCGCGCGCGAGACGCGACGCGGCGCAGATGCTGGAAGTGCAGGAAGTGCCCGGGATAGACCTCGTGAATGGAAATGGACCACAACGTCGGGAGGTTCAGATCCCGGTAGTGCTCCGCCTTCTGCCCGTCCAACCAGGCCGGATCCGCCTCTGTCAGGTAGTAGTAGGCACGGGTCGGACGCGCCTCGAACGGCCCTGGCGTCCACATGCTGGCCCCGGTCCACCGGAAGAAGTCCGGCGTCGGGGCTGCAGTGACCGGTTCGCCGGGAGGCAGCGATACCAGATCCTTCCGCTCGATGAAGGTGGCGAGTGCGCTCACCTGGCGCTGCGCCGCGTTCACGATGCCGTCGGTCGCCAGTCGCGTGGCTTTGACGTGCCGCCAGGTGTCGATAGGATCGCCGCGATCAATCTTCGACGCCACGCGCCGAAATTCCTCCTGGACCATGCCCAGCTCTCTCAGGCCAATGTCGAGCAACCGCGCGAGCGGCAACTCAATCCCTTCTTCGAGCTTGAGCTTCCTGGCCAGGCGCTCGGGGCCGAGGCGGAACGACGCGCGCGATTTCGGGCCAAGGTCGTTCTCGAGATAATCGACGTAACCCTTGATCGCATCGCTCGCCTCCGTCTGCGCGTCGGCCAGATCGCTCAACAGGCCAAGGTCGTCGACCGCAACGAACGCCTTCGGGAGATCAACATCGATGAAACGCAGCGCGCCGCGCAGGGTCTGGAGGCCCTTCTTGACGAAGATCCCGGGCGGCTCCTTGATGTTGTCCCGGGCGGCCTGGATGAGCTTCGGCGTCTGGCGCAGCTTCGAGAGCACCCGGCGCGCGCGATCCTCGGCCGGGGCGTAGTCGAACAGCGCCTGGCCGGCCAGGCTGGCGCCGAGCACCTCGCCGTAGAATTGGGGATTCTGCTCCCATCCTCGCACCTGTTCGAGATCGTGCAGCTTTGCCTGGATGTGCGCCGCCACCATCGGGCGCTCGATCCGCTCGATGGCCGTCAACGAGCCGTTCGAGATCGACGCCAGGCGCCGGGCGAAGCCCGCGAGTGTCTGAATCTGGGAATCGATGCCCGTCCGGCTGAAGTCGTCCAGCAGGTCGTCGAACTCGTGGACACCGTCGAAGGTGGCCGCTGTCGGATTCAGCTCGCGCAGGCTGTACAGGTAGTCGTCAACGAAATGGTGCAGTGGCTCCGAAGCAATCATGAACACACTCGCCGGCGACAAACCGGGAAATCAGGACGCGGCTTCACCCGGGGCCGGCAAAGCCAATGAGTTTGTAATGGTACAATAACTGCAATTGTTCAGCGCATCGATCTGTGCGCTTGAGACAATTACTGTCTTGAGGCCGCCTATGGCTCCTCAACCTGTCGGAATCCTGTACCTGGTCGCCACGCCCATCGGCAACCTCGAGGACATCACGCTGCGCGCGCTCCGCGTCCTGCGCGAGTGCGATCTGATCGCGGCCGAGGACACGCGGCACACCGCTAAACTCCTGCACCACTTTGATATCCGGACACCCACAACGAGTCTGCACGAACACAACGAGCACGCCAAGACCGGGGAGTTGGTCGAGAAGCTTCTGCAGGGCAACTCGATCGCCCTGGTGTCGGATGCCGGGACGCCAGCCGTCTCAGATCCGGGCTTCCGCCTGGTCCAGGCCGTGCTGGCCAACAGCATTCGCGTGGAGGCGATTCCCGGGCCGAGCGCCGTGCTGGCAGCGCTCGTGTCGTCAGGCTTGCCGACCGATGCGTTCGTCTTCGTGGGTTTCCCGCCGGCCAGGGCGCGGGCACGCGGAGCGTGGCTGGAAGCGCTGCGCTCCGAGACTCGCACGATTGTGTTGTTTGAGGCGCCCCATCGGATTGTGAGCACGTTGACCGACGCGTTGCGGGTGGTTGGGGACCGCCGCGTAGCCGTTGGTCGTGAGCTGACAAAACTCCACGAGGAATTGGTCAGAGGACCTATTTCTGAAGTATTGGGTCGTTTGACAGAATTGCGTGGAGAATTCACGATCGTGATGGCTGGACGACCCGATCTCGAAGTTGGCGTCGATCCCGCAAATGTAGATGAAGACGCTGTTTACACAAAGTTCTGTCTTTTGACAGAATCTGGATTAGGGCGACGGGATGCCATTTCGGCGGTCGCGTCAGAATTCCGTCTTCGCTCACGCGATGCCTATGCCGTCATCGAGCGCGTCAGGAATTCTTGACCTGATCCCGCCCATTTGCTAACGTAGCGCCGCTCGCCACTTGTCGACGTGTTCGGGTTCGTCCATTACAGGAGTCTGGCTCATGGCGAAGCTACGGCGCACCACTGGTCGTCCCGCCACGGCAAGAAAGAAGGCGGCGGCCAAACCAGCCAAGGAAGCGAAACCGGCGGTGAAGACCACCAGGAAGAAGCCGACCGCAAGGCCCAGGCCCGCCCCGCACGTCAAGGCCCGGGCAGAACCGACAACCAGACTGGCTGTGCACAACTCCTCCCGGCACAAACAGAAGCCTGTCGCCTCCAAGCCGGCGCACAGGCACGCCGTGCCAGCCAAAGCGGTCACGTCTCCCAAGCCGCCCGCGCGGAGCACCTACGCGGAGGCCGTCCTCACGTACGAGCGCGCCATGCAGGCGCTGCAGGCAAAACGGTACCGCGATGCGGCACAACTGCTGAAGACGGTGATTGTGACGTACCCCGAGGAAAAGGAACTCCTCGAACGCGCTCAGCTCTATTTGCGCGTCTGCCAGCGGCATCTCGCGCCGCCCGATGCCACACCCAGCACGCCGGAGGAGCGCGTGTACGCCGCGACGCTCGCCATCAACACCGGCGACATCGAACGCGCCGTGACGCTGCTCACGTCAGCTCTGACACAGGACCCGGCCAACGACCGGGCTGAGTACATGCTGGGCGTCGCGCTGGCAATTCGAGGCAACGCCGAGGCCGCCATTCCACATCTGGAACGGGCGGTGGCGCTGAATCCTGAGACCCGGAACCTGATCGCCAAAGAAGCCGATCTCGAGGCCCTGCGGCACACCGACGCGATTGTCGCGCTGCTGTCGGCTCCGCTGCCGCCGGTGTTTCCCCGTAAGGACAGGGAGCGGCGGCCCGCCCGGCGGCCGCCGGGCTTGCCTCGGTAGCGGGAACAGGTCATTGTCGGGGTCAGGCTTGATAAGACGGGCCTGGCCCCTTTTTCTTTTTCTGTGTAGGACCACACCATGCTGAAGACCGCCAAGCACGACGCCCTGCTCGCCGCCGGCGTGACGTTGCTCGACCCGGCCACAACCTATGTTGACGACGGCGTGACGGTTGGCGCGGGAACGGTGCTGCACCCTGGCGTGACGCTCGAGGGCACGACCACGATCGGCGCCAACTGCCGCGTCCGTTCATGGGTCCGTATCACCGACTCGACCCTCGGCGACGGTGTCGTCGTCTACGACACCTGCGTCATCGTCGAGTCCCGCGTCGATGCTGGGGCGCGCGTCGGCCCGTTTGCCCACATCCGCCCCGCGTCTCACGTCAAACGCGACGCCCATGTGGGCAACTTCGTCGAGCTGAAGAAGACCGTGCTCGGGGACGGATCAAAGGCGAATCATCTTTCGTATCTGGGTGACGCGACCATCGGCGCGGGCGCGAACATTGGCGCGGGCACAATCACCTGCAATTACGACGGCGTGCATAAGCATCGGACGATTATCGAAGACGGGGCGTTCATCGGCAGCGACACCCAGCTGATCGCACCGGTGACGGTCGGCGCTGGTGCCTACGTGGCGGCCGGTTCATCGATTACGCACGATGTCCCGCCGGGCGCGCTTGGCGTGGCCAGGGCGAAGCAGGTGAACATTGACGGTTGGGTTGCGAAGAAGAAGAACAAAAAGCACTAGAGAGGCCACCACCCATGTGCGGCATTGTCGGCTACCTTGGTCCCAAACCGGTCCTTCCAGTGCTGATAGAAGGACTGCGGCGGCTCGAATATCGCGGCTACGACTCCGCTGGTGTCGCGCTGGTCAGTGACGGGCAGGTGCTTGTCCGGCGCAGTGCGGGGAAACTCGCGAAGCTTGAAGCGGTGATTGCCGCCGAACCGGTCGATGGCGACTATGGCTTCGGCCACACGCGCTGGGCCACGCACGGCCGCCCGACCGAGGAAAACGCCCATCCGCATCGCGATTGCACCGGGCGCCTGGTCGTCGTCCATAACGGCATCATCGAGAACTACCTCGAACTCAAGCGCGAACTGCAGGCGCAGGGGCATCGCTTCGTCACCGAGACGGACACCGAGGTCGTGGCGCACCTGGTGGAACGGGAGATGTTGCCGGGAGGCACGCTGGAAGAGGCCGTCCGCCGCGCGCTGCAACACCTGCGCGGCATGTACGCGCTGGTGCTGCTCTCGGCCGACGATCCGGACAAGCTGGTCGCCGCCCGCAATGGCCCGCCGCTGGTGGTGGGCGTCGGTGCAGGCGAGTGCTTCATCGCGTCGGACATCCCGGCGATTCTCAACCACACGCGCGACGTCGTCTTCCTCGGCGACGGAGAAATGGCTGTCGCCACGCGCGCGGGGGTCACGTTCTCGGCGTTCGACGGCACGCCGCTCGTCCGCCCGACACAGCGCGTGCTCTGGGATCCCATCCAGGCGGAAAAGGCCGGCTACAAGCACTTCATGCTCAAGGAGATTTTCGAGCAGCCGACAGCCGCGCGCGACACGATGCTCGGACGGGTGTCGCTCGACTCGGGCCGCGTGTTCCTGAGCGAGATCCACCTCTCGGACCCGCAGTTGGCAAGCGTCCGCAAGGTCGTGCTCCTGGCGTGCGGCACATCGTGGCACGCCGCGCTTGTCGGCAAGTTCCTGATAGAAGAGCTCGCTCAACTGCCCGTCGACGTGGACTATGGGTCAGAGTATCGCTACCGCAGCCCGATCGTCGACGATCAGACGCTCGCTGTCGTGATTACGCAGTCGGGCGAGACGGCCGATACGCTGGCCGCGCTGCGCGAGGCGAAACGGAAGGGCGCGCGCAGCCTCGCAATCTGCAACGTCAGCGGGAGCATGGCCACCCGGGAATCGGATGGCACGATCTACACGCATGCGGGCCCTGAAATCGGCGTCGCGTCGACCAAGGCCTTTACCGCTCAACTGGTGGCGCTCCACCTGCTCGCGCTGAACCTGGCCCAGGCGCGCGGCTCCATCGGGCCCGACCAGGCGCGCCAGCACATCGAAGCGCTGCTGCGCCTTCCCACCCTGATTGAGCAGGCGCTGAAGGCCTCGGCGGCGGTTGAGGCGATTGCCAGACGATTCCAGCACAGCCACGACTTCCTCTACCTCGGCCGCGGGATCCACTATCCCATCGCACTCGAAGGCGCGTTGAAGCTGAAGGAGATCTCGTACATTCACGCCGAAGGCTACCCTGCCGGCGAGATGAAGCACGGCCCGATTGCCCTCATTGACGAAGACCTCCCCGTCGTCGCGCTTGCGCCCCGGGATCACGTCTTCGAAAAGATGCTGGGCAACATCCAGGAAGTGAAAGCCCGCGGGGGATCGATTATCGCGATCACCAACGACAGCGACGCTGGGCTGGCGGAAGTGCTTGACCCGAAAACCGACTCGGTAATCGTGCTGCCGACGACGCATACGTTGTTGTCACCGGTGTTGTTTGTGCTCCCGCTGCAATTGCTCGCCTACCACATGGCCGTGCGACGCGGCGCTGATGTTGACCAGCCGAGAAACCTGGCGAAGAGTGTGACTGTAGAGTGATGGATTTTCTGAATGCTCTCAATCCTGAACAACGCGAAGCGGTGCTCTATACGGATGGACCGCTGCTGATTCTGGCGGGCGCGGGTTCGGGCAAGACGCGCGTGATCGCGTACCGCGTGGCGTACCTTGTCGGCAGCGGCCTGGCCGAGGCCCACGAGGTGCTGGCGGTTACCTTCACCAACAAGGCCGCCGAAGAAATGCGGCAGCGCGTTGAGCTCCTCCTTGGCAGCGCCTACCGCGGCCTCTGGGTCTCGACGTTTCACGCGCTCTGCGCCCGCCTCCTTCGGCGCGAGGCCCCACACATCGGCCTCTCGCGCGACTTTGTGATCTACGACACCGTCGACCAGATGTCCGCCGTCAAGCGGGTGTTGAAGACGCTTCAGATCGACGAAGGCGTGATCCAGCCCCGCGCTGCGCTCTCGGCGATCAGCCGCGCGAAAAACGGCATGCAGTCCCCCTCCGCCATGGCGGCCGCAGGATCGGGCTATCGCGAAGAGCAGCTCGCGCGGGTCTACCTCGAGTACACGAAGGACCTCGACGCCAGCGGGGCCCTGGATTTCGACGATCTGCTCGTGCGCACAGTGGAGCTGTTCGAGAAGGCCGAGGCGGTGCGGCAGCATTACGCCCAACGCTTCCGTTTCGTGATGGTCGACGAATACCAGGACACCAACCGGCCTCAGTACCTGTTGATGCGGCGCTTTGCGGAGATCCACCGCAATCTGACGGTGGTGGGCGATCCCGATCAGTCGATCTACGCGTGGCGCGGCGCCGATATCCGCAACCTCCTCGATTTCGAGCACGATTTCCCGGAGGCGAAAGTCGTTCGCCTCGAACGCAACTACCGGTCCACCCAGGTGATTCTCGACGCGGCGTCAGCCGTCATCTCGAACAACCGCCATCGCAAGGAGAAGAGTCTCTGGACCGATCTGAAGGGCGGGGACCTCGTGGTCTACGCCCGCTGCGGTGACGAAGTCGAGGAGGCGGATTTCGTCGCGAAGACGGCGCGAGACACCCGCAGCGAGAACATCGATACGATGGTGGCGGTGCTGTACCGCACCAATGCGCAATCGCGCGTCGTGGAAGACGCTCTGCGCCGCGAGAACCTCGCCTACCGGATCATCGGCAGCGTCCGGTTCTACGAACGCAAAGAGGTGAAGGACGCGCTCGCCTACCTGAAACTCCTGCTGAATCCGCACGACGCGGTCAGCCTCAGACGTGTCATCAACGTGCCCGCGCGAGGCGTCGGCAAGGGCGTGATGGACAGCCTTGAGGCCGTCGCCAGAGACAGCGCGCGCGATGAACACCCCAGCCTCTGGACGGCCCTTGTCGGCGGACTCGACCAACGGCGCTTTTCAAACCGGGCGGCTGGGTCGCTTTCCGCGTTTCGAGACCTGATCGTCTCGCTCACCGACATGGCCAGCCGAGAGACGGTGTCCGTCACGATTGCCAAAGTGCTCGACCAGTCGGGATATCTGCAGGATCTGAAGGATGAACGGAGCGAGGAAGCGCAGGGACGGATCGAGAATCTCGCCGAACTGGTGTCGGCCGCGCGCGAATACGAGGCGCGCGAAGCCGAGCCGTCGCTCTCGGGCTTCGTGGATCGCCTCTCGCTGCTGTCGGAGGCCGACGAAAGCCAGGGCGCCGAAAACGCGCGCATTCTCCTTATGACGATGCACGCCGCGAAGGGGCTCGAGTTCGCGACCGTCATCATCACCGGCCTCGAGGAGGGGTTGTTCCCGCACTCGCGCGTCTCAGGCAGCGACGACGACCTCGAGGAGGAGCGCCGGCTGTGCTACGTCGCCATGACGCGCGCCGAGCGGCGCCTGTTCCTCACCAGCGCCAGCAGGCGCCGCGTGTTCGGCGAGTACCGGGCGACCGAACCTTCCCGCTTCATCGACGAAGTGCCGGCGGAGCTGGTGCAGCGCTACGACTTTGTGGGCTATGCGGGCTACAGCGCAGGCGCCCGCGGCAGCGGGTTTGGAAGCCGCGGCGGGTTTGGAAGCCGCGGCGGATTCCGTTCCAGCGATCGCGACGGCGGAGATCGCGGTGGCGGGTACGGCGGCCGCCGCCAACGCGAGCCCGAACCAACCTACGCGCCCGAGGACGAGGATCAGTCGCGATCGGCGTCGGGATTCCGCCTGGGACAACGCGTCAGGCATCCGCAGTTTGGCGTGGGCACCGTGACCGGCGTCGAAGACCACGTCGATGATGTAAAAGTCACGGTTCGCTTCGCGACGGTGGGATCAAAGCGCCTGCTGGCGAGCTTCGCGAAGCTGGAACGCGCTTAGAAAGCTGTAGGGGCACGGCATGCCGTGCCCCTACGGGATTGTCCTAGTTACCAATAGCAGGATTGTCCAAGCCGCCGATGGCGGGATTGTCCAATCTACCGTCTACTTCTTCCGCCTACTTCCCCGCTTCCTTCCGCCCGGTGATCACCCACTGGCCGACCTTGTCTTTCCCGTTGACGTTCTTCAGCGTCGCGCGCTGCATCGTGAAGACGTAGGTCTTCGTCACGGTCTCGCCTGTCGGGACCTTGACGCGGCCCTCAATGGTGACTTCCTTGGTCGTGATCTCGCCGTCGTACGCCGTTACGTCAACGGGGTTCCGCGAATCGGTGAGGCTGATCTCGACGAACGGCCGATTCTCGTTCCCCTGCTTTCGAACGGCCGACACCTTCTGCGACATCGCCTTCGCGTCGTCGCGCCACTTCGTCCAGGCTTTCTGAACCTCAAGGTCCTTGCCGCCCAGTTTCTGGTTCTTGGCCTCGGCCTTGAGCACCCGCTCGATCGCGGTGGTATTGGAGTCCTGGAACGCGTTCTTGCCCTTGGTAAACTCGGCCTCCGCCGCCACGGCCTTGCGAATCTCCTCGGCGCCCTCTCTCAGCGTCAGCGGCGCGGTCTGGGGCGGCCCCACCAACGTGATGCTGAACGACAGCATCTGGCCATCGACGGTCGGGCTGAACGCGACGGTTGCGATGTTGGAAAGCGTGAGGTTGTCGGCGATTCTGGACGACATGAAGTACTTGTTGAAGAGCGTCTGCTCGTCAACGCTTCCGCTGCACGCCGTCATCATTACGACAATGAACATCAGGACGGGGAAATTGAGGACCCGGAACGTGTTGGGCCGAGACATACTTGCCTCCTCTACTCCGCTAGTGGGTTGTCGTCTTCCTGTTCCGCCAGTCGCGCTACAGACACGACCCGGTCTTCAGACTCGATTTCGATCAGCCTGACGCCTTGCGTCGCCCGGCCAATCGCGCGAATACCACTGGTGGGCATCCGCAACACTTTGCCTTGCTGCGTGATGAGCATCAGCTCGTCTTCGCCCCGGACGTACGCAATCCCGACCACCCGGCCATTCCGGTCGGTGGTTTGGATCGAGATGATACCCACTCCGCCCCTCGATTGCACGCGGTATTCGTCGAGGGCCGTCCGTTTGCCATATCCGTTCTCGCACACGGTCATCACCGTGCCGGCGCCGTCTGCCAGAACCACCTTGATCGCGACGGCGTCATCGCCCTCCCGGAGGCTGATTCCGCGCACCCCGTAGGCGGTCCGGCCCATCGGCCGGACGTCGGTTTCGGGGAACCGGATGGCCATCCCGGCGCGCGTCCCGATGAAGATTTCACCGGTTCCGTCGGTCATTTGCACCGCAATCACGGCATCTTCGGCTTCGACCCCCATGGCAATGATGCCGCCGGCCCGCGGGTTCGAGAACGCCGACAGCGGGGTTTTCTTGACGCTGCCCCTGCGGGTGCCCATGAAGACAAACTTGTCCTCGTCCCAGGTCCTGACGGCCAGCAGCGCGGCAATCCGCTCCCCCTCGGCCATCGAGACCAGGTTCGGCAGCGCCTTGCCCTTGCCGTCCGGCCCGACATCGGGAATCTCGTAGACCCGCAGCCAGTACGCCCGGCCCCGGTCCGAAAAAATCATGATGTAGGCATGCGTCGAGGCGATGAAGAGGTGGTCGACGAAGTCCTCTTCGCGGAACCGCATTCCGATGCGGCCCTTGCCGCCCCGCCGCTGATTCCGGTAGCTGGTGATGGCGGTCCGCTTGATGTAGCCGGTGTTGGTGACCGTGATGGCCATGTCTTCTTCGGCAATCAGGTCTTCGACCCGGAACTCCCCCGTCTCGTCGCTGATCTGGGTGCGCCGGGCATCGCCGAACTTCGCCTGGATCGCGCGCAGCTCGCCGACGATGATGTTCATCAGCAGCGTCTCGCTGGCGAGAATCGCGCGCAGCCGCTCAATGGTCATCAGCACGGCGACCAGTTCGTCCTCGATCTTCTGGCGCTCCAGGCCGGTCAGGCGCTGGAGTTGCATGTCGAGAATGGCCTGCGCCTGGATCTGACTCAGCCCGAACGTCGACATCAGCCCCGCGCGCGCCTCGGCCGGTGCGCGCGAGTTGCGGATGAGCGTAATCACCGCGTCGAGGTGATCGAGCGCAATCTTGAGGCCTTCGAGGATGTGCGCGCGTCCTTCGGCCTTCCGAAGCTCGAACTCAATCCGCCGCCGCACGACCTCGCGCCTGAAGTCGATGAACAGGTCGAGCATTTCGACCAGGGGCAGCACGCGCGGGCGGCCGCCCACGATCGCGAGCGTGATGATCCCGAACGTCGACTGCAGCGCGGTATGCTTGTAGAGATTGTTCAGGACCACGTCGGCCATTTCGCCGCGCTTGAGTTCGATGACGATGCGCATGCCGTCACGATCGGACTCGTCGCGAAGATCCGAAATGCCTTCGAGGGCCTTGTCCCGCACCAGGTCGGCGATCTTCTCGATCAGCCTGGCCTTGTTCACCTGATACGGAATCTCCGAGACGACAATCGACTGCCGGTCGCCCTTCTTCGAGACTTCGATTTCCGTCTTGGCGCGGATGGTGATCGATCCGCGGCCGGTGCGGAACGCCAGTTCGATGCCCGCCCGCCCGACAATCTGGCCGCCGGTCGGGAAATCCGGCCCCAGCACGATGCGCCGGAGGCCGGCGTGCTTTTCGGCCGTCGTCGCCTCCCGATGCTCAATCAGCCAGACCACGCCGTCGACGATCTCGCGCAGGTTGTGCGGCGGGATGTTGGTGGCCATGCCGACCGCGATGCCCGACGACCCGTTGATGAGCAGGTTCGGAATGGGCGACGGCAGCACGGTGGGCTCGGTGGTCGTCTCGTCGTAGTTCGGGACGAAGTCGACGGTCTCCTTGTCGAGGTCGACCATCATCTCGTCGGCCAGCGCCTTGAGCCGCGCCTCCGTGTAGCGCATGGCCGCAGGCGGATCGCCGTCGACCGAGCCGAAGTTGCCCTGCCCGTCCACCAGCGGGTACCGCATATTGAAGCCCTGCGCCATCCGCACGATGGTGTCGTAGATGGCCGCGTCGCCATGGGGATGGAAGTTGCCCATGACTTCGCCGACGATCTTGGCGCACTTGCGGTAGGTGCGATTGGCCCCCAGCCCCATCAGGCGCATGCCGTACAGCGCGCGGCGGTGCGAGGGTTTCAGCCCGTCCCGGACGTCAGGCAGCGCGCGCCCGATGATCACGCTCATGGCGTAATCCAGGTACGAGCGCTTCATCTCGTCTTCGATCGCGACGGGGATTCGTGCGGCGGAGTCCATCAGATATCCAGGTTCTTCACGTCCAGCGCGTTGTCCTCGATGAACTTCCGGCGCGGCTCGACCTGATCGCCCATCAGCGTGGTGAACATCAGGTCCGCCTCCGTGTGATCCTCGGCGCGCACTTGCAGCAGTGTCCGCTTCTCAGGATCCATCGTTGTCGCCCAGAGCTGTTCCGGGTTCATCTCGCCAAGGCCCTTGTAGCGGTTGATGGCCACGCCGCGCTTGCCGGCCGCGAAGAAATGCTCGACCAGTTCGTCAAGGCTCGCCACGAACACGTCGGGGGGCTTTGCCTTCGCCCTCGCCTCGGGCTTCTGACCGGGCACGGCATGCCGTGCCCCTACGCCGGCAGTGTCGCCCTGTGGCTCTTGCTCGTCGCCCGCCCCTTCGTGCTTCTTACTTCTTGTTTCTTCCCCAGCGTCGGCGTCGGCGAAGGCGATGTCGGGGTCGGCCTCCGCCTCGGGCTCTGCGCCCAGGGAGATGACGGTGGCCGGCCACTTGAGATCCTTGATGTCGCGATACGTGGCGCAGAGCGATCGGAACTCGCTCGACATCACGAATTCCGCGCCCACCGCCATGCTTCGGGTGTAGGGTCCCGTCCGATCGTCAATCTCGATGCGGTACCGGTTGTGCTCCAGGTCGTGCCGGACGTGAACGACACGCTGGTCCGAGGCCAGTTGCCCGGCAAGATCGTCGACGGGCGCACGCTCGGCAAAGAACGCGCGATCCATCGCCGCCCGATCCAGCAGCACCTTCAACACGCCACGCGAAAAGCCGCGGCGCTCGGCCGCGAGCGTCTGCGCGCGGAACGCGATCAGGCGCTGGAGAAGTCTTTCCAACTCGGTGCCCGCCACGCCTGGGCCGTCTGAGCCAAACCGGACGGACCGGTTCTCCACAGCGCGGCGCACGAGAAAGTTGTCGAGCTCGCGCTCGTCCTTGATGTAGCTCTCGGCCTTGCCCCGCTTGACCCGGAAGAGCGGCGGCTGCGCAATGAAGATGTAGCCGCGGGCAATCATCTCCGGGAACTGCCGGTAGAAGAACGTCAGCAGCAGCGTGCGGATGTGGGATCCGTCCACGTCCGCGTCGGTCATGATGATGATGCGCTGGTACCGCAGTTTCTCGATGTCGAAATCCTCTTCGCCGATGCCGCAGCCGAGCGCCGCGATGAGGGTCCGGATTTCTTCGCTGCCCAGCATCTTGTCGAAGCGGGCTTTCTCGACGTTGAGGATCTTGCCCTTGAGCGGCAGAATCGCCTGGAAGCGGCGATCGCGGCCCTGCTTGGCCGATCCGCCGGCCGACTCTCCCTCGACCAGGTACAGTTCGCTCAGCGCCGGGTCCCGCTCCTGACAGTCGGCCAGCTTCCCCGGCAGCGCGCTGTTGTCGAGCGCGCCCTTGCGGCGCACCAGGTCCCGCGCCTTGCGGGCCGCGTCCCTGGCCCTGGCGGCATCAACCGCCTTGGTAATGATCCGCCGCGCAACCGCCGGGTTCTCGTCGAGGAACGCGCCGAGCAGATCGTTGACGATGGCCTCGACGATGCCCTTGACCTCGGTGTTGCCGAGCTTGGTCTTGGTCTGGCCTTCGAACTGCGGGTGCGGAATCTTCACGCTGATGACGGCGGTGAGCCCTTCGCGGATGTCGTCGCCGCTGATGCCCTCGCCGGCGTCCTTCGCAAGGTTGTTCTTCGCCGCGTAAAAGTTGATCGTCCGCGTGAGCGCCGCCCGGAATCCCGACAGGTGCGTGCCGCCCTCGTGCGTGTTGATGTTGTTGGCGAAGGAGTACAGCGTCTCCGAATAGGCGTCGTTCCACTGCAGCGCGATTTCGGCGATGATGCCGTCCTTGTCGCCGCGCATGTAGATCGGGGTCTCGTTGATCGCCACCTTGTTCGTGTTGAGGTGCGTGACGAACGAGACAATGCCGCCGTCGTACTTGAAGTCGTGCTGCTTGCCTTCGCGCTCGTCGGCGAGCGTGATGCGGACGCCGGGATTGAGAAACGCCAGCTCCCGCAGCCGCTGTGCCAGGGTGTCGAAGCTGAACTCGAGCGTCTCGAACACCTCGGAATCCGGCTTGAAGTGCACCTTCGTCCCGCGCCGGCGCGTTGTGCCCGCGGGCGCCAGATCGCTCGCAGGCTTTCCGCGCTCGTAGCGCTGCTGGTAGATCTGCTCGTTGCGCCAGATTTCCAGGTCGAGCGTTTCCGATAGCGCGTTGACCACCGACACGCCGACGCCGTGCAACCCGCCCGACACTTTGTAGCTGTCGTTGTCGAACTTTCCGCCCGCGTGCAGCACGGTCATCACGACTTCGGCGGCCGACTTGCCGCTTTCGTGCATGTCGACGGGGATGCCGCGGCCGTTGTCGATGACGGTAACCGAGTTGTCGTCGTGGACGGTGACGTTGACTTCGTCGCAGAACCCGGCGAGCGCTTCGTCGATGGCGTTGTCGACGACCTCGTACACCAGGTGGTGCAGGCCGGTCGGGCCCGTCGACCCGATGTACATCGCGGGGCGCTTGCGGACCGCGTCCAGGCCCTCGAGCACCTTGATCTTGTCGGCGGAGTAATCGTCAGCGTCCGCGCCTGCGGGACCGCTCAGGCCGCCCTCGTGCGACACCGTTGGCATCGCCTCGTCGCCCAGCCCTGAGCTTGGCGGCTGCGAGGCGACCGCTGATGTCGAAGGACCGCCCGCTGGAATGCCCGTCACCGCCGGAGTCGTCCCGGGAGTGGAACCCGGTTGCTGAACCTGCTCGTCGTGCGCCATCAAATCCTCATGGGCATCACGACATAGGTGTAGTCGTAGTCGGTCGTACCGACCGGGCGCATCACGGTCTGGCTGACTTCGTCCCGGAACTCAATCGCGATGACGTCGGTCTGCACAGCGTTGAGGAAGTCGATCACGTACTGCGCGTTGAAGGAAATCTGCATCGCCGGCCCGCCGTACTCGACGGCAAGCTGCTCGCGGGCTTCGCCCAGCTCGGGGCTGTGCGAGGCCACTTCCACGCGGCCCGATTCCAGCGAGAACTTGACCGCGCGCGAGCGCTCGTTCGACAACAGCGCGACCCGGCGAATCGCCGACGCGATCCGATCGCGTTCGAACTCGATGCGCTTGTCGTTGTTCTTCGGGATGACGCGCTCGTAGGCGGGAAACTGGCCGTCAATCATCCGCGACACCAGCAGGCGGCCGTCTACTTCAAAGAAAATGTGATTCTCGCTCTTGGCAAACGAGATGTCACCCTCCCCTTCCGACAGCAGCCGCCCCAGCTCGAGCAGGGTCTTCTTGGGAAGGATGGTCCGCGATTCCTCGGTCTTGGTGGCGTCCCCGTTGCGCGGCGCACTGACCAGCGCGAGGCGATGACCATCAGTGGCCACCAGCAGCATCCCGTCCGCGCGCAGCACGAACAGCGCGCCGTTCAGGAAGTACCGCGTGTCTTCTCCGGTGATGGCGAACTGCGTCTTCGCAACCATCTCGCGCAGCGGCACGCGGCCAACCATCGTGCTTTCGCCGGCGGCAATCTCCGGGAGCGTTGGAAAATCCTCGCGCGGAAGCGTCTGCATCTTCGATTCGTAGCGATCGGCCGCCACCTTGACGGCGCCGGTCTTGTCCTCTTCGATGCGGATGTCGGTCTCCGGCAGCTCTTTGACAATCTCGTAGAACTTCTTGGCCGGAAGCGTGAGGGATCCCGCCTTCGAAACCGAGGCGGGGCATTTCGATCGAAGCCCGACCTCGAGATCGGTGGCCGCCAGGCGCAGTTGGTCACCCTTGGCCTCCAACAACACGTTGGCCAGAATGGGGATGGTGTTCTTGCGCTCGACGATGCCCTGGAACAGTTGAAGTTCTTTCAGCAGGTCGGTCTTCCGGACAACGAGTTCCATGATGTCCAGTCCTTGGGGGAGCAGGTCAGTTCCGCCGGGTCTTTTCCCAATTCAAAAGAGAAGATTAAGAGAACAAGAGATTATACTGAAAAGAAAGCGTGTTGAAAAGCACAGAAATGGGCGCTAAATGATTGTCAAACAAGAACTTGGACGATACGATTCCTGTTGACTTTCGGTGTGGATCTCAAGCAGCGCAACCGTACCCTGTTGATGGTTTCGCCGGTCCACAGTTGCTCCACACGCCCACACAGGGGCTGGCTGTGGAAAAGCCCCGCAACGCCGTCCAACATCACCGCATCCCCTCGATCAGCTTGTTGATAACACTGTTGAAATCCCGGTCCTTCTGCCGGAGCGTTTCGATCTTGCGGATCGAATGGATCACCGTCGAATGGTGCTTTCCACCGAAGCCGCGGCCAATCTCCGGCAGCGACGCGGTCGTCAGCGCCTTGCAGAGATACATCGCGACCTGCCGCGGAAGCGCGATGGATTTCGAGTTGTTGCGCGATCGCAGATCCACCACCTTGAGCTGGTAGCGGTCGGCGACGGCCTTCTGGATCATGTCAATCGTCACCGCGCGGTCGTCGTGCCCGATGACGTTCTTCAAAACCTCCTGCGCCAGGCCGATCGTGATCTCGCGGCCCGACAGCGAGGCGAACGCCAGCAACCGGATCAGCGAGCCCTCGAGTTCACGGATATTCGACTTGATCTTTTCGGCAATGTAGAGGGCGACATTGTCGGGCAATGGGACGCTTTCGGCGTCTGCCTTCTTCTTGAGAATGGCGATCTTTGTCTCGAGATCGGGCGACTGGATGTCGGCAATCAGCCCCCACTCGAACCGTGAACGCAGGCGTTCTTCAAGCGACGCAATCTCGTTGGGCGGACAGTCGCTGCTGAGCACAATCTGCTTCTGCGAATCATAGAGCGAGTTGAACGTGTGGAAGAACTCGTTCTGCGTGCCTTCGCGGCCCGCCAGGAACTGGATGTCGTCGACCAGCAGCACGTCGACCGACCGATAGCGCTCGCGGAAGTTCAGCACACCATCGTTCTTCACGGCATTAATCATCTCGTTCATGAAGCGCTCGGTCGAGATGTACGTCAGCTTGTAGAGCGGGTTGTGCTTGAGCACGTAGTGCCCAATTGCGTGCATCAGGTGCGTCTTGCCGAGACCCACGCCCCCGTAAATGTAGAGCGGGTTATACGATCGCCCCGGCGCCTCCGCGACGGCACGGCAGGCGGCGTCGGCAAACTGATTCGATGGACCAACCACAAACGTGTCGAACAAGTACCGGGGGTTGAGGCCGACCGACGGGCTGCCTTCATAGGCGATGCCGCTGTAGCCGGACGAAACCTCCTCTTCTTCTTCGGGCGCGATGGGCGGGGCCGCTTCCGCCAGCAGCGACGAATCGGCGCGCAACTCCGTCGTAAACGAGATCGCCAGCATGGGCCGGTCGATCTCCCCTAGCGCTTCGTTGATCAGTCCCGAGTAGTGCTTCGTCAGCCAGTCGCGGAACAGCGGGTTTGGAACCCGGATCGTGACGGCATCGCCGACCAGGGACACGAAGGTCGTGGGCTTGAACCAGGTATAGAAGCTATGCCGGTTGATCTTCGTCTCGATGCGGGCGAGGATGTCGTCCCAGACGTTGTGGCTTTCCATTTCTCGGCCTTCTCGCGACTTTCGCCCCCGGGGAATCCTTCAGGAGTGGGTATTAACCGCCCAAGACCCCAAAAAACACGCGAAAACTCGGGCCGCACCAGCCTTTCGCCTTTCGGGTTTTCCACATGTTTTTCCACATCTGTTGAAAACTCCTCCGAGCGAGGCTCTGAAATGTACCACAGGCGGCCGCTTGAGACGACGGTTTTCGGGGTCAATTACTCCCGGAGTAATTGCCGGGGGGCTAATTAGGCCCGGAGTGATTAACCAGCTGCCGCGGCGCTTCGCGCCGCGTCCCCGAGGTTGACGCTGGGGCCAAGGCTCGATAGTATAAATGGTTCTGTCTTAGTGCTTCGACTCGCGACGACAATTGCGTAGGGTCGAGAGGCAATTACGCCCAGACGCTCGCTCAGCACTAAGTCCTGAGGGAATCAGTTCCCGGACTTATGAATCGAAGGACTTAGCGAATACAAGGTGCCAGCATGAAGCGCACGTTTCAACCCAACATTCGTCGTCGTAAACGCACACACGGCTTTCTCGTCCGGATGGCCACCAAAGACGGCCAGCAGGTGCTGAAGCGTCGTCGAGCCAAGGGACGCAAGAAGCTCACCGTTTCGTCCGAATAGAGCAGGAAACTGGCCCGCCGTGACGTCCGAGCCGTCCCGTGGACATCGCGCCGCGCCGCCCGCCCCGACCGGTCTTCCTCGGGCCGAGCGGGTGCGCCGCAGGCCGGAGTTTCTGGCCAACTACGAACGCGGGAGCCGCAGTTCGAGCCGTCTGATGACGGTCTTTGTGCTGGCCAACGGTGGCCCGGCGGCCCGACTGGGAATCGCCGCCACGCGGAAGCTGGGCAACGCGGTCCAGCGCAACCGCGCCAAGCGCCTCGTGCGAGAGGCCTTCAGGCGCCACAAGCCCCTCGCCGGGCTCGACGTCATCGTCATTCCCAAGCGGGAGATGCTCGTGGCTGATTACCGGGCCGTCGAGGCCGATTACTGCGCCATCCTGTTGCGACGCCGGCTTAAGATCCGTGAAGCGTAGCGTACCAGTCCGCATCGTTCTCGGCGTGATAAGGTCGTACAAACGGCTTGTTTCGCCGCTATTTACGGGTTCGTGTCGATATCTCCCCTCCTGCAGCGACTACATGGCAGAGGCCGTCGAGCGCCACGGTGCGATCGTTGGAATCTGCCTCGGCCTAGGCCGGCTGGGAAGGTGTCATCCTTTTGGCGGCTCCGGCCTTGATCCGGTACCCGAGGGGCTTCGCTGTACGCGCAGCCATTCGCAGCGAGAAGCCTGATCGGACTTATGGAAAAGCGCGTCATCGTTGCTGTCGTCCTGTCCTTCCTGGTGCTCTACGGCTACCAGACCATGTTCATGCCGAAGCCTCCGGCCCGGGTTGCGCAGTCCCAGGCGGCCTCCGGCCCGGGCACCTCCAGCACGCCGGCCGGTGGAAGCGGAAGAGGCCAGGCGGCGCCAGCGCAACCCACTGGCGTCGCCACTGCGCCATCGACGCCGGCCGGTCCGACCGCCGCTCAGGCGGCGTCCTCGACCAACGTCGACGTCGTTGTTGGCGACACCACCGCGCGCGATGTTCTCGTCGACACCGACACGATTCTTGCGGTCTTCACCAACCAGGGCGCGACGCTCAAGAGTTGGAGCCTGAAGCGCTATACAGACAAGGCCGGCAAGGCCGTTGATCTGGTGCCTCAATCTGTTCCGCGCAACGTTCGGCCGTTCTCAATCGACACCGGAAACGCGGCTGTTGACGATCGTCTGAACAGCGCGCTGTTCCGTGTTGATGGCGGCGGACCGACCACCGATCCGAAGACCGGCCACGTGCTTCTCGCGTTCGAGTATCAGGACGCGAGCGGTCTTCGCGCCCGCAAGACGTTTGCGATCAACCCCAAGCACTACACCGTCGAGGCCAGCGTTGCCCTGGCGTCCGGCGCCGACATCGCCAACCTTGCGTTCAAGATGGGCTTCGGATTGAGCAACCTCGGCGCGAGCGCAACGGGCCAGTACTCGAGGAAGCCGGCAGGAATTCTGTTCCGGGCTGGCAGCATCGAGCGTCACGACGCGAAGGCGATCGTCACGCAGCCTGCGTATGAAGGCGACGTGCGCTGGGGCGGCGTCGACGATCACTACTTCATGTCGGCGGCGCTGTTTGCCGGACCCGGCGCCCGCCTGGTGTACGAAGCGACGTCGGTGCCGAACGCCGATGGAAAGACGACAAGCGACTATGTCGCGTACACCGCCAAGCCGCCTGCGGGCGCGAACGCCACCCTCAGATTCTTCATCGGGCCGAAGCAGTTTGATCTGCTGCAGAGCATCGATCAGCAACTGGTCAAGGCGGTCGATTTCGGATGGTTTGCATTCATCGCCACGCCGCTGCTGGGCATGCTCAACGGGATCAACGGCTACCTGCACAACTACGGGTGGTCGATCATCGCGCTCACGTTCCTCATCAACCTGGTCATCTTCCCGTTGCGCCACAAGAGCGTGGTGTCGATGCGCAAGATGCAGGGCCTGCAGCCCGAGATCAAGGCCATTCAGGATCGCTACGGCAAGCTGAAGGCAACCGATCCCGAAAAGCAGAAGATGAACACGGAGCTGATGGAGCTCTACAAATCGCGCGGCGTGAATCCGGCCAGCGGCTGCCTGCCCATGCTGCTGACGATGCCCATCCTGTTTGCGTTTTACAACCTGCTGTCGCAGGCCATCGAGCTGCGCGGGGCGCCGTTTGCGCTCTGGATCACGGATCTCTCGCTGCAGGATCCACTGTTCGTGACGCCGGTCCTGATGGGCATCACGATGGTGGTCCAGCAGAAGATGACGCCGTCGACCGCGGACCCGGTGCAGCAGAAGATGTTCATGTTCATGCCGATCGTGTTCACCTTCATGTTCCTGTGGGCGCCGAGCGGCCTGGTGATCTACTGGTTCTTCAGCAACCTGCTCGCGATTCTGCAGCAGGTCATCACGAACCGGATCATTGGCCCTCCGGCGGTGCACATGATGCGGCCGGCGGCGGAGCGGCAGCTCAAGAAGGTTGGCGCAGGAAGAACAAACGGGGCGTCGTAACCATGTCTGATCCAAACACACGCATCGTTGAATTTGTGACCGCCGTGACGACGGCGATGGGATTGTCGCTCGCCGTGACGATCGAAGAAACGGCGGACGGTCCCCGGGTCAATCTGGAAGGTGACGGCAGCGACCTGTTGTTGCGGCGGCGCGGCGAAGCATTGAACGCGCTGCAACACATTGCGTCGAGCATTTTCCGCGACGACCTTCCGGAGGGGCAACGGCTGGCGGTTGACTGCCAGGGCTTCCAGCGGGACAAGGACGCCGAGTTGCGCAAGATGGCGATGTTCCTCGCCGAAAAGGCCGCGTTGAACGGCGAGCCGCAGGAAATGGGCCCGCTCAACCCGTACGAGCGCCGCATCGTGCACATGGCGATCGCCGAAACGCCAAACGCGACGTCCGAATCGATCGGCGATGCCTTCATGAAGACCGTCATCATCTCCGGCCGGCGGTAGGCCCGCCTGGGCGTAGGGGCGTGATTCATCGCGCCCGAGGCAGGAGAATCGTCATTCCGGCTTATGCCGGAATCCAGAGAGGTGCGGATCTTCTGCGTCAGCCTGTCAGTGTAGGATCGCGTTCCATACCGTGTTCTCCCCCACCGACACCATCGTCGCCATTGCGACGCCGAGCGGGCGCGGCGGCATCGGTGTCGTGCGCATCAGTGGAGCGCGGGCGGCAGATGTCGCCCGCGCCATTCTCACGACGCCGCACGAGCTCACGCCCCGCTACGCCACGCACACATTTGTCCGGCCGGGCCAGGTGCCGCCCACAGCAGTAGAAGGCGCGGGTGATGATGCGCGGCAGCGGCCCGAGAAGTGCGCGCGCTTGGACGCGGTGGTGCCGGAGAGGGCCGAGGCGCGTGACTTCCGCGCCGGACCGTCATTGTCTGGCGTGATGCCTTGTTCCGGAACGGCGCGGACCATCGACGAAGTTGTGGTCACGCTGTTTCCAGCGCCGCATTCGTACACGACAGAGGACGTCGTCGAAATCAGCGCGCACGGGAGCCCGGCCGTGTTGCGCGAGATTGTGCGCGCCGCGATCGGCGCGGGCGCGCGGCTGGCCGAACCCGGCGAATTCACGTTCCGCGCATACCTGGGGGGCCGCATCGACCTGGTGCAGGCCGAGGCGGTGGGCGATCTTGTGGATGCCGTGACGCCGCTGCAGGCGCGCGTGGCGTTCGACCAACTCGAAGGCACACTGACGCGATCGATCGCGGTGATGGACGCGGCGTTGTTCGACCTGGTCGCCAAGCTCGAAGCCTCGATTGATTTCCCAGACGAGGGTTACCACTTCGTTGCCCCGGCCACCGTGGCGGCGACGCTCAGAAAGGTTCGTGGCGGAATCGATCGATTGCTTGCCGGGGCGCGCACCGGCCGCGTAATCCGGGAGGGCCGCCAGATCGCGATCGTCGGCAAGCCCAACGTGGGAAAGTCGAGCCTCTTCAACTGGCTCCTTGGGGCGGAACGCGCGATCGTGACGGATGTTCCGGGGACGACCAGAGACCTGCTGCGGGAAACGATCGACTTCAACGGCGTGCGACTGAGCCTGGTGGACACGGCGGGAAGCCGTGACGTTCAGGATGAAATCGAGCGCGAGGGAGTGGCGCGAGCGCACAGGGCCCACGACGTCGCGGATCTGGTGTGTGTGGTGCTGGACGCCTCGCGGCCACTGGACGTCGATGACGAGGGGGTTCTCGCGCGAACAGCGAGGGTGCCGCGAGTGATCGTTGTCAACAAGATCGACCTCCCGCGTGCGTGGATCCTCGCAGCACTTCGCATCGAGGCGCTTGAGATCTCGCTCAAGACAGGCGCCGGACTCTCGGCGCTGCACGACGCCATCCAACAGGGCCTGGAGTTTACGGAGCCCCGCGTCGAAGAGCCCATGGTCACCAATCTCCGCCACGAATCGCTTCTTCACGACGCGCGCGAGTCCATCGCCCGCGCACTCGCCGGCCTTGATGACACGGTGTGCGCGCTGGCGGGGCTTGACCAAGTTGCGCCGCACCTCAACGAAGAACTGGTGCTTGCGGATCTTGCGGCAGCGAGACGCGCGTTTGACGAAGTCGTTGGGAAGCGGACGAGCGAAGATGTTCTGCGCGCGATCTTCGAGCGATTCTGTGTTGGCAAGTAGGCGGGCCCCCGGGGCGCCGTAGCCGTAGGCGAAGGCGGCCGTGCCCCTCCCGGCAAGGTGAACTCAGTAATGCCGTTGACTGTTGATGTGGCGGTGATCGGCGCCGGGCATGCGGGGATTGAGGCCGCGTGGGCCGCCGCACAAATGGGATGTTCGGTGGCGATCTGCACGATGTCGCGCGACACCATCGCGCGCATGTCATGCAATCCCGCGATTGGCGGCACGGCGAAGGGGCATCTGGTTCGTGAGGTTGACGCGCTCGGCGGGCTGATGGGACGGGCGATCGATGCGACAGGCATTCAGTTCAAGCTGCTCAATCGAAGCCGGGGTGCGGCGGCGTGGTCGCCGCGAGCCCTGGCGGACAAGGCCGCGTATGCGGCGTGGATGAGGGAGGCGCTTGAGGCGCACCCGAACATCTCCTGGGTCATCGGCATGGTCGAGGGAATCTCTGTCGAAGACGGCACTATTAGGTGTATTAACCTAAAACACGGCGTGTCGGTGCATTGCCGCGCGGCGATCGTCACGCCGGGGACGTTCTTGAATGGCCTGATTCATATAGGCCCCGAGCGAACAGTCTCCGGGCGAGCCGGAGAACCCGCGGCAACCGCCCTTGCTGAATCCCTCCGCGGGCTTGGCTTTCGGATGGGCCGGCTCAAGACCGGCACGCCCCCGCGTCTCGACCGGCGAAGCATCGATTTCGAGACGGGTGTCTCCAGCGGAGCGTTCCACGTGGAACATGGCGACGCCAGCCCGGTCCCGCTGTCCTTCATGACCGGCCAGATCGAGCAAACCCAAGTTCTCTGCCACAAGGTGTTCACAAACGAAGAAGTGCACAATCTTGTTCGAGAACACGTGGGGGAGTCCCCTCTCTACAACGGCCAGATTTCAGGCGTGGGGCCGCGCTACTGCCCATCACTGGAAGACAAGGTTCTTAAGTTCCCGCTTCGAGAACGCCACCAAGTCATCCTTGAGCCCGAAGGATTGGACGTCGACGAAATCTATCTCAGCGGGTTTTCAATGAGCCTGCCGCGCGACATCCAGCGGCGGATAGTCAACGCGATGCCTGGCCTGGAGGACGCCAGGGTGATTCGGCCGGCCTACGCCGTCGAGTATGACTTTGTCCAGCCGACAGAGCTCCGGCCCACGCTTGAAACAAAACGGGTGAGCGGCTTGTATCTGGCCGGCCAGATCAACGGAACATCCGGGTACGAAGAAGCCGCGGGGCAGGGGATTGTGGCCGGAATCAACGCAGCGCTCAAAGTGCGGCGATGCCCGGCCTTCACGCTTCGTCGGGATGAGGCCTACATCGGCATCATGATCGACGACCTGGTGACAAAGGGGTGCCTTGAACCCTACCGGATGTTCACGTCACGTGCCGAATACCGGTTGTTGCTTAGAGCCGACAACGCGGACCTGAGACTGACGCCTCACGGCCGGAGGATCGGCCTTGTTCCCGATGACCGCTGGGACAGGTTTGAAGGCCGCCGGATCAGGCTCGATCGAAACCTGACATCGATTTCGGCATCGACAGTCCGCCGCGAAGACGGCTCGCGCGTGGCAGCGCCACTGCGCCTCCGCCAGCCAGGCGTTTCACTGGAGTCGCTCTGGATGGACGGCGCGGTCGTTCTAGAAATCGACCCGGCGAGCCCGCACCACGACCTCGCGACAGCAGAAACGACGGTGAAATATGATGGCTATCTGAAGCGAGAGGCCGAAGCCGTCGATAAGAGTAAAGAAGAAGAAGGCCGCGCTATCCCAGCCGGGTTCCCGTATGAGAAAATACCAGGGTTGTCGCGGGAAGTTGTTCACCGACTCACCGAAATTGAGCCGCAGACGGTTGGGCAGGCCGCGCGTATTCCCGGCATCACGCCTGCAGCGATTGCCCTGGTGGTCGTCTTTCTGAAACGGCGGGCTCATGACGTCTCGAGAATTCTCGGATCGGCTGGCGAAACGCGCGCGTCGATCGGGCGTCACAATTAGCCCGCCGCTTGCCGAGGCGCTGACCGCTTATTACCGGCTGCTTGAGTTCTGGAATCAAAAGATCAACCTGACGGCCTTCTCGTTGGTCGATGCGCCAGACGAGGCCATCGATCGGCTCCTCATCGAACCGCTGATTGCCGCACGCGTCTTTCAGGGTCCGCACAGCCACGGACAACTCCATGCGCAACTCGGTCCGCATCCCCGCGTGCTCGATATCGGTTCCGGCGGCGGCTCCCCCGCCATCCCGTTGAAGCTTGCCGTTCCGGCGATGCATCTGTTGATGGTTGAATCGAAGACCCGGAAATCAGCCTTCCTCCGGGAAGCGATTCGTCACCTCGAACTCCGCGATACGACGGTCGAAACTGCGCGGGCAGAGGATCTGTTGACACGACCCGAACTGCACGAAGCTCAGGACGTGATTACCGTGAGGGCAGTGCGGATCGAGCAGAAGCTGCTCGCCAAACTCCAGGCGTTCCTTCGGCTCGGGGGACGCATCATGCTCTTTCGGAGCAACGTCGCGACCGAGGCGCCCCCGCTTGTCGTCCCGCCTCTCGCCTACGAAGCCACGTTCCACCTCGTTGAATCTCTTCGCAGTCGACTTGTCGTCCTGCGGAAGGTCCTGTAGAAACGATTGTTCCACGTGGAACATCCCGGCTGTTCTCCGACGAGCCAGGCTTCATTGGCCCCGGATAGTGTGGTATTCTCAACCCGGAAGAGAATCGCTCCGGGAGTAATTGTCTTGTTTTTCTGGTAAATGGTCTAATGGGAAGAATCCTCGCCGTCGCCAACCAGAAAGGCGGCGTCGGCAAGACCACAACGGCCATCAATCTCGGCGCGTCCCTCGCCCTCGCCGATCAGCGTGTCCTCCTTGTCGACGCCGACCCCCAGTGCAACCTCACCAGCGGCGTCGGTCTCAAGGGCCAGCGCTCAGCCGCCGGCAATATCTACGACGCCATGCTGGCCGACGCGGTGGACAGTCCCGCATCCTTCGTCCTGCCCACCAGCATCCCCGGCCTCTTCGCTATTCCCGCAGATCGCAACCTCGCAGGCGCCGAAATCGAACTTGTGCCGATGCTCGCTCGCGAATCCCGGCTCCGCCGAATCGTTCACCCGCTTCGTCACCAGTACGATTACATCCTGATCGACTGCCCGCCCTCGCTCGGCCTGTTGACCCTCAACGCCCTCGTCGCCTGCGACGCCGTGCTGATTCCCCTGCACTGCGAGTACTTCGCGCTCGAGGGTCTGGCCGATCTGGTCACCACGCTCAAACGCGTCCGGGCCGCACTCAACCCCGCCCTCGACATCGATGGTGTGGTCTTGACGATGTACGACGACCGGACGAATTTGGGACAGCAGGTTTCGCGCGACATACGCGAGTTCTTCAAGGAGAAGGTGTTCCACACGGTCATTCCACGCAACATCCGGCTCGGCGAAGCGCCCAGCCACGGGATGCCCGTGATTCTGTACGACGTCAAGTCGCGCGGGGCGGAGGCGTACGTCTCGCTTGCGCGGGAAATGCTGGCCCGCGGCGGACGCGCGCCGCACGCCATTGCAGCCACATAAAGCCACTCAGGAGGAGGAACCGGATTCAAGACCCGTTCTCGCGGCCACCACGCACGCCGCCCACGCAGGTTCTGAAACAGGAGGAGGAACCGGATTCAAGACCCGTTCTCGCGGCCACCACGCACGCCGCCCACGCAGGTCTTGAATCCGTCCCCAGTAAACATGGTAGAGAAACGACCCGCACTCGGCAGGGGACTCGGCGCACTGATCGGCGAGCCGCTTTCGTCGGCGGTGCCGGCCGCCGGCGCGCCGTTCGAAGTTGAGATCGATCAACTCTCGCCAAACCGGTACCAGCCGCGATCGCGCGCGGAAGAATCCGGCCTCGACGAACTGGCGCGATCCATCAAGGCCAGCGGCGTCATCCAGCCCGTCGTCGTGCGACGCGTGGAGGGCGCCTACCAGATCATCGCCGGCGAACGCCGGTGGCGCGCAGCACAACTGGCCGGCCTGACGACCATCCCGGTCGTCGTGCGCGACGTGCCCGACAACCACGATCGAAAGCTGCTCGAGTGGGCTCTCGTCGAGAATCTCCAGCGCGAAAACCTCAATCCCATTGAAGAAGCGCACGCGTATCGACGCTTGGCCGATGAGTTCCAGCTCACACAGGAAGGCATTGCGGCGGCCGTCGGCAAGGACCGATCTTCGGTGGCCAACTGCCTGCGCCTGCTCAAACTCCCGGCCGAGGTGCAGGAAGATGTGTCCGCCGGGCGGCTGAGCATGGGCCACGCGCGCGCCGTGCTCGCACTCGAGACAGAGTTGGCGCAGCGCACCCTCGCCCGCGATATCATCGCCCGCGGGTTGTCGGTGCGCGAGACCGAGCAGGTGGTCACGCGAACACTGACCGCGCCCGGCGGCAACGCGAAGACAGGAGCGACACCGCGCGCCGTCGATGTCCACACGCGAGCCGCGCAGGACAAGATGCGCATGACGCTCGGCACACGCGTGGATATCATTCGTCGGGGAAGAGGCGGCGCGATCCGGATCGCGTTCAAGAACGAGGACGAATTGCAGCGCCTGTATGAGGCGCTGACCAGGCGAGGATGATGATGGCAAAACGTCTGACCGAGATGGTGTCCTGCTCGGGTTGAGCGGGCAAACTCGCCGCTGGCGAGATCGCTCAGGTCCTGAGCGACATTCCCGCGCAGCACGATGACCGCATCCTGATCGACTTCCGGACTGCGGACGACGCCGGTGTGTACAAGTGGGGGAGCGGCCCGGCACTCGTGCAGACCGTGGACTTCTTCACACCGATCGTCGACGACCCCTACGCGTACGGCCAGATCGCCGCCGCCAACGCACTGAGCGATGTCTACGCGATGGGAGGGCACCCGCTGACCGCGCTCGCGATCGCCGGATTCCCGAAGAAGGACTTCGACAGCGCGATCATCCGCGCGATCTTCCTGGGCGGTTTCGACAAGCTCCGCGAGGCGGGCGTGGCGCTGCTTGGCGGGCACACGGTGCAGGATAACGAGATCAAGTTCGGCTACGCCGTCACCGGCGAGATTGATCCTGAGCGCGTGCTGTCGAACGCCGGCGCGAGACCCGGCGACGCGTTGTTCCTCACAAAGGCCATCGGCACCGGCGTCATCGGCACCGCGATCAAGGCGGGCCGCGCGGCCGAATCCGTCGTGTCGGCGGCGACCCGATCGATGGTGCAGCTCAATCGCGATGCCGCGGAGACGCTTCGCGCGCTGCCCGCGGGTTACGCCCACGCATGCACCGACATCACGGGCTTCGGCTTGATTGGGCACGCGAGCGAAGTGGCGGCCGCAAGCCATGTCACGATTCGCCTCAATGTGAACGCCGTGCCGCTTCTGGGCGGATCGCTGGCGATGGCCGCCGACAACCAGTCCGGCGGGATGCGCACCAACGTTGAGCATTTCGAGGCGCGCCTGCGGGTCGCCGGCGGGCTGGATCCGAATCGTGTCCTGTTGTTGTTCGATCCGCAGACTTCGGGCGGACTGCTGATTGCCGTCGCGCCCGAGCACGCCGCGCAGGTCGACAAGGCGCTCACCCGTGCGGGCGTCGTCGGGATGCGAATCGGGGACGTCCTACCGGAAGGGGACTGCCTGATCGAGGTCGTCTGATCGAGGCTGTCCGAGCCCGAGACGCGCTCAGGTGGCAAGCCCATCTCAATTCAGTACTATTGGCCATCCAGGCATGATATCTTTTCAGGTAGGCAAGTGATATCATCTCGCAAGATGCGATCGTCTGAATCGAAAACGGTGTCGGGGCGTTTCCTGCTGCGATTGCAGGCGCGGGTCCACGCGCGCCTCCAGAACGCGGCCCGAAACCGTGGCCTCTCGCTGAACGAGTATTGCTCCCGCCGATTGGGTGTTCCGGGACCCGCGTTGTTGATCGAAGACGGAGCAGGGGCCGCAGTCGATCGGTCGCTGGCGCTATTTTCAGAGCGGCTGGTCGGCGTCCTCGTCTTTGGCTCGTTCGCGCGAGGCGACGCGGCCGCCACATCGGACGTCGATCTCCTCGTCGTCGTCGACCGCTCGATTCCGCTCGCGCGAGCCCTGTACCGGGAATGGGATATTGATCCGCCCGCATGGGGGAGTCGGAGCATCGACCCGCATTTCGTACAGCTTCCTGCCGACGTCCGGGCCATGCCGGGAGCCTGGTGCGAAGCCGCCATCGACGGCGTCGTGCTATTTGAGCGTGATGGCGTGCTGACGCGCCACCTGGCCGCGGTGAGAGGCGACATCGCGACCGGCCGCCTGGTGCGGCGCTCCGTACATGGTCAGCCCTACTGGACGGTGGCCGCCTGATGCGAAACCGGGATCTCGCGACCGACCACGTGCGCCGGGCGGAAGCCAGACTGCGGGCGCTTGACGTGTTGTTCGACGCCGAGAGTTGGGCCGACGTTGTCCGCGAGTCGCAGGAGGTCGTAGAACTCGCGCTCAAGGGATTACTGCGGGCGGCGGGCGTTGAGCCGCCTCGCATCCACGACGTCGCCGACGTACTCGAGGCCGAACGCGACCGCATTCCAGAAGCGCTCCGATCGGACATTCCGCTGCTGGCCGCCGCGTCGCGCACGCTGAGGCGCGATCGGGAACTGGCTTTCTACGGAGCCGAGGATCTCACGCCATCGGATTTCTATCGCAAGTCTGATGCGACCGACGCTCGAGACTCCGCCCGCCTGGTGGTGAAGCTCGTGCGCCCGCACGTGCCGACCAACCTGTAACTGCTCCGGGTTCAGGCACCCCAGCCGCCGGCGGGGCAACGCCAAGTCACGCGTGCCGCGGACTCAGCCGTGCGGCTGAGCGCCAGACGTTCGAGCGCCGCAATGGAATCTCGCCGATTCTAACCACGCTATCCGACCCTGACCACTGGACCAGTCGTCCCGATCCCGTATACTATTCAGGTTTTGGCGTAAGACACACGTGTGCAGCCAATGGAGACGAAGGCGTGCTTCCCGACCTCTCTGTCCTCTGGGTGATCGCGGCCATTCTGCTGCTGGCGGTTGTGCTCAACCGCTGGCTGTTCAAGCCCGTTCTGCGCGTCATTGCCGAGCGCGAAACGGCTGTCCAGTCTGCGATGCAGATGGCAGAAGACGCAACCGCGAAAGCCAGGGCGGCAGGCGCCGAATTTGACGCGAAGTTGGGCGCGGCGCGGGCCGAGCTTTACAAGCAGCTGGACGAGCGCCGCAAGGCGGGCGACGCCTACCGCACCGAGTTGATGGCGAAGACGCGCGGCGAGGTCGACATGACGCTGGCCGATGCGCGAACCGAGCTCGACGCGCAGGTGGCTCAGGCCACGACGAAACTCGAACGGGACGCGGACCAGCTGGGACGCGAAATCGCAGATAAGGTGCTTGGGCGCACGAAGTAGGACCGTCTCCAGTACCGGGTTCGGATTTCCGGCCCGCTGCAGGGATAAGAACCACATGCACGAGCGGGCGCGAGACATCAGGATTATCGCCGTCTTCTTCGCAGCCTTTCTGATTGCGTTGGCCGGTGCGGCCGTCACCGAAGCCCAGCCCGCGCCTGCGACCACCCGCCAGACCGCAGAGCCGCTCGCCCAGGCGACGGCACCAGCCGAGCACGCGACGCAAGCACCAGCGACCGCAGCCGGCGCCCACGAGGCCGCCGCGTCCGAGGAGGCGGCAGCCGAACACGGCAGCCCGATCCTCGGCATGATCGCCAGGCTCTTCAATTTCGCGCTGCTGGCCGGTCTGCTGTTCTACGTGCTTCGCTCGCCGCTGGCGGTCTATCTGGCGAACCGCTCCACACAAATCCGCGAGCGCCTCGTCAAAGCCAGGGACCTGCGCGCCGGAGCCGCCCTCGAGCAGGCGGCCATCTCGCAGAAGATGCAATCACTGCCCGCCGAACTCGAGGCGCTCCGCAAAGCGGGCGCCGAGGAAGTGGCGGCTGAGGAAGCGCGTATCCGGCAAGCCGCCGAAACCGAGCGCGAACGACTGCTCGAGATGACGCGACGCGACGTCAGCGTGCAGCTCAAGCTCGCCGAGCGCGCGCTCATGAAGCGGGCCGGGGATCTCGCGGTGGAGGTCGCGTCAGAACGCGTCAAGGCGACCATCACCGAAACCGATCAACTCCGCCTCGTGGATCGATACCTTGTGCAGGTCGGGAAGTAGGAAATGACAGCACGAACAAGCGCGACACGATACGCCCGGGCACTGCTCGACGTGGCCCTTGCCGAAGCCGATCCGCAGGCGGTCGAACAGCAATTGGCCGGCGTCGTCGATTTGTTCCGCGGTCACGCCGACCTGTGGAAGGTGATGACCAATCCAGCCGTGCCGGTCACGCGGAAACAGGGCATCGTATCGGCGATGCTGCCGAAGCTCGAGCTGAGTCCCGTGCTCGACAAGTTGCTGAAGATGATGACGGGCCGCGATCGCATCGGGCTGTTGCCGGATCTGCTCGAGGCGTACCGCAGCCGGCTGATGGATCATCAGAAAGTGGTTCAAGCGCAGGTCACGTCGGCCGTGCCGTTGACGCCAGATCGCGTTCAGAAGCTGGAAGCCAGCCTCGGCGCGCTCACGGGCCGCAAGGTGCTGATGAAGACGGCGACCGATCCCGGGATGATGGGCGGCATCATCACGCGCATCGGCAGCACGGTGTACGACGGAAGCGTGCGGAGACAGTTGGAGAAGATGCGGGAGCGAATCGGGCAGTCCGCGTAGGGGCACGATTCATCGCGCCCGCACGGGACGGCACGACAGGAATTGCGTAGGGGCACGACATGTCGTGCCCGGACAGCAGCCAGCAGATACGACCATATGAACATCAAAGCCGAAGAGATCACCAAAGTCATCCGCGACCAGATTGGCAGCCAGTCCATCGACGTCGACATTTCCGAAGTCGGCAGCGTCGTTGTCGTGGGCGACGGGATTGCGCGCGTCCACGGCGTCGAGAACACGATGGCCGGCGAGATGCTCGAGTTCCCGCATGGCGTGTTCGGGATCGCACTCAACCTCGAAGAGGACAGCGTCGGCACCGTGCTGCTCGGCGAGTACCACACCATCAAGGAAGGCGACCCAGTCAAGCGGACCGGCCGCATCATTTCCGTGCCGGTGGGCGAGGAACTGGTGGGCCGCGTCGTGAACTCGCTTGGCCAGCCGGTCGACGGCAAGGGCCCCATCGCGACGCAGCAGTTCTCGCCCATCGAGCGCATCGCGCCCGGCGTCGTCGCCCGTCAGCCGGTGCGCGAACCGCTGCAGACCGGCCTCAAGGCGATTGACTCGATGGTGCCGATCGGACGCGGCCAGCGCGAGTTGATCATTGGCGATCGCCAGACAGGCAAGACGGCGATTGCGGTCGATACGATCATCAACCAGAAGGGCCAGGACGTCATCTGCCTCTACAACGCGATTGGCCAGAAGCAGTCGACCATCGCGCAAGTGGTCAAGACGCTCGAGGCCGCCGGGGCGATGGAGTACAGCATCATCGTTGCCGCCGCCGCGTCAGAGCCGGCCGCGATGCTCTACATCAGCCCGTACTCGGCCTGCTCGATGGGAGAGTATTTCCGCGACTGCGGCAAGCACGCACTCTGCATCTACGACGACCTCTCGAAACACGCGCAGGCGTACCGCGAGATCTCGCTCCTGCTGCGCCGCCCGCCAGGCCGCGAAGCGTACCCGGGCGACGTCTTCTACCTGCATTCCCGGCTGCTCGAACGCGCGGCCAAGTTGAACAAGGAGAACGGGGGCGGCTCGCTTACGGCGCTCCCAATTATCGAAACACAGGCCGGCGACTTGTCGGCGTACATCCCGACTAACGTCATCTCGATCACGGACGGCCAGATCTTCCTGGAGACCGACCTGTTCCACCAGGGCGTCCGCCCGGCCATCAACGTCGGCAACTCGGTGTCGCGCGTCGGCGGGGCCGCCCAGGTCAAGGCGATGCGCCAGGTGGCAGGCACCTTGCGCCTCGACATGGCGCAGTATCGGGAGTTGGCGTCGTTCGCCCAATTCGGCAGCGACCTCGACAAGCAGACGCAGGCGCAGTTGAATCGCGGCAAGCGACTCGTCGAGATCCTCAAGCAGCCGCAGTATGAGCCACTCGCCGTCGAGAAGCAGGTGCTGATGATCTTTGCGGGCACCAACGGCCACCTGGATCCGGTGGCGGTTGAGGACATCGGCGAGTACGAACAGGAACTGTTCCGTTTCTTCGACGCACGCAAGCCGGGCATCCTGCGCGCGATTGCCGAGAAGAAGCAGCTGGATGATGGGCTGAAGGCCGAGATCGGGGCGGCGCTCAAGGAATTCGGCGAGACGTTCGCCGCAGGGAAGAAGGCAGCGGTCGCCTGATGCCATCCCTGATTGACCTCCGCCGCCGGATCCGCGCCGTCAAGTCGACGCAGCAGATCACCAAGGCGATGAAGATGATCGCGGCATCGCGGCTGCGCAAATCGCAGGATCGCATCCTGAACGCGCGGCCGTTTTCCAACGAGATGCTGCGCGTGCTGCGCGGGCTGGCGACGCGCACCGATCCGTCAGTGCACCCGCTGCTCGCTGTGCGCGAAGAGAAGTCTGCGCTCATCATCATCATCACCGCCGACAAGGGCCTCTGCGGGAGCTTCAACACGAACATCCTCAAGGCCGCCAGCCACGTCCTGCTGGGCGATCCGTCGCGCAAGGTGACGCTGGGACTGGTGGGCCGGAAGGGCCGCGACTTCTTCCGGCGGCGCGACTATGCCGTGACGTACGAGCGGGTGAATCTGTTCCAGCGCCTCAACTTCGAGGACGCACGCGAAATCGCCGACCTGGCAGCCACGCAGTTCGTGGAGCTGAAAGTGGACGCGGTGTACCTGGTCTACAACGAGTTCAAGTCGGTCCTCCAGCAGCGCGTGGTGACAGAGCAGTTGCTGCCCATCCCGCGCGAACACCTGGATGACGAGTCGCCGGCCGCACGGGTGGATTACATCTACGAGCCCGACGAGAAGGCGCTGCTCGATCAACTGCTGCCGGCCTACGTGCGGACGCACGTGTGGCGCGCGCTGCTCGAATCGGGCGCAGCCGAGAATGCCGCGCGAATGACGGCGATGGACGCGGCCACAAAGAACGCGACGGACATGATGGACGGCCTGACGCTTTACATGAACAAAGTCCGGCAGGCAGCCATCACGCGGGAGATCATCGAGGTCGTGTCAGGCGCGCAGGCATTGTAGGGACGCAAGAAGAGTCGTTCGCGAGCAGATGAAGGCGGCGCAGGGGCACGGCATGCCGTGCCCGGACAGTTCAGGATTTTGTAGGGGCGGGCCCCCGCCTGCCCTGAGCAGGGTCGAAGGGTCCCCGCCCAAGAGGAACGTAGGGGCGCGATTCATCGCGCCCGTGAGGATGACGAACCGTATGAGCACAGTCGTAACCCAACGTGAAGGCCGCATCGTCCAGATCATCGGGCCGGTCGTGGATGTCGAGTTCCCAGGAGGCGATCTGCCTCCCATTTACAACGCGCTGCACATCAAGGCCGAAGTCGAAGATCGGAAGTTCGACATCATCGTCGAGGTCGAGCAGCACCTCGGTGAGGGGCGCGTCAGAACCGTCGCCATGAAGCCGACCGACGGCCTGCAGCGAGGCATGAAGGTTGTGGATACCGGGACGGCCATCACGATGCCGGTCGGATCCCAGACGCTTGGCCGCGTGCTGAACGTGCTCGGGGAGCCGGTCGATTTCCCAGACCAGCCGGTGCACTCGGCCGAACGCTGGCCGATTCACCGGTCGGCGCCGACGCTCGAAGAGCAGTCGACCGAACTGCAGATGTTCGAGACGGGGATCAAGGTCGTCGACCTGCTCGAGCCGTACCTGCGCGGCGGGAAGATCGGCCTGTTCGGCGGCGCGGGCGTCGGCAAGACGGTCATCATCATGGAACTCATCCACAACATCGCCATGCAGCACGGCGGTGTGTCGGTGTTCGCGGGCGTCGGCGAACGGACGCGCGAAGGCAACGACTTGTGGCTCGAGATGCAGGAAGGCGGCGTCATCAAGGCTGGCGTGCCCGAGGAATCCCGCGCGGCACTGGTCTACGGCCAGATGACCGAACCGCCCGGCGCGCGCCTTCGCGTAGCGCTGTCGGCGCTCACGGTGGCGGAGTACTTCCGCGACGCCGAAAACAAGGACGTGCTCCTCTTCATCGACAACATCTTCCGTTTCACACAGGCCGGCTCCGAAGTGTCGGCGCTGCTCGGCCGCATGCCGTCCGCCGTCGGCTACCAGCCCACGCTCGCCACCGAGATGGGCGAGCTGCAGGAGCGCATCACGTCGACCAAGAAGGGGTCGATTACGTCCGTGCAGGCCATCTACGTGCCGGCCGACGACTACACGGACCCCGCGCCGGCAACAACGTTCGCGCACTTGGACGCGACGACGAACCTCTCTCGGGCGATTGTCGAATTGGGGATTTACCCCGCAGTTGATCCGCTCGCGTCGACCTCGCGCATCCTCGATCCGCACGTGATCGGATGGGAACACTACAACGTGGCACGCCAGGTGAAGCAGGTGCTGCAGCGGTACAAGGACCTGCAGGACATCATCGCGATTCTCGGAATCGACGAACTGTCGGAGGACGACAAGCTGATCGTCGGCCGCGCGCGCAAGATCCAGCGGTTCCTGTCGCAGCCGTTCCACGTCGCCGAGCAGTTCACCGGACTCAAGGGCAAGTACGTGCCGGTGAAGGAGACAATCCGGGGCTTCAAGGAGATCGTTGACGGCAAGCACGACGGGCTGCCGGAGCAGGCGTTCTACCTGGTTGGCACCATCGAAGAGGCCGTCGCCAAGGCCGAGCAGATGAAGGCATCGTAGGGGCGCGATTGATTGCGCCCGGTCAGTTGCGGGATTTCGTAGGGGCACGGCATGCCGTGCCCGGACGGTTGCAGGATTCAGGATGGCTCTACCGCCGTATTTGACGCTCGAGATCGTGACGCCAGACCGCGCCATCGCCCACGAGGAAGTGGACGAGGTGCAGTTGCCTGGCACGGAAGGCTATCTCGGTATTCTGCCGGGCCACACGCCCCTGCTGACGGGCCTGAAGGTCGGCCAGATGTGGTACCGGAAGGGCACCGAGAAGCACTACCTGTCGATCGCGTTTGGATTCGCCGAGGTGTTGCCCGACCGGGTCCGGCTGCTGGCGCAATTCGCCGAACGCGCCGAAGAGATTGACCTGCGCCGCGCCGAGGAGGCAAAGCGCCGGGCCGAAGACCATCTCCAGGCGGCGCGAACCGGGGCATCGGATGTGGATATGGAGCGCGCGCGCGTCGCGTTGATGAAGGCGCTCAGCCGGCTCCAGGTGGCGACAAAGGCCCGAACCAGATTCTGATGCGTATTCTGTCCGCTGCCTCGACCGATCCCGGCCTTCGTCGCGATTCCAACGAAGACAGCTTCAGCCTGCGTCCAACGCTCGGCCTCTTTGTCGTGGCCGACGGCATGGGCGGCCACGCCGCTGGCGAGGTGGCGTCGCATGTGGCGGTCGATGCGATCGAGGCCTTTGTCGAGCACACGGCAGGGCAGGGCGAACAGGCGACGTGGCCATTCGGCTACAACGCGGCGCTCGGCGTCGACGGCAACCGGCTGTCGTCGGCATTCAGGCTCGCCAACCGGCAGATCCAGCAGCGGGCAGCCGATGACGCCGCGCTGCACGGGATGGCCACCACGGCGGTGGCCCTGCTGATCGCGCAACCGCCGGCCGCGTCCGGCGAAGCCCGGATCATCCGCGGGCTCGTGGCGCACGTGGGAGACAGCCGCGCGTACCTGTGGCACGAAGGGCGACTCGAACAGATCACGCGCGATCATTCGTGGGTCGAAGAGCAGATCGCCGCGGGCTCGATGACCACCGAGGACGCGCGACGGCATCCGTGGCGCAACCTGGTGACGCGCGCGCTGGCCGGCGCCGAGGACCCCGACGTCGAGATCACGCCGGTCGCGCTGCAGCCGGGAGATCGATTCCTGCTCTGCAGCGACGGCCTCTCGACGCCGGTGCCCGATTCGGCGATCGCAGCCATCATGGCGCGCGCGACCCCGGGCGAACCGGGCCCGCTGTGCGCGACGCTCATTGAAACCGCCATCGCCGCCGGCGGCCCCGACAACATCACAGTCGTCGTCGCGGAAGTGACAGCACAGTAGAATGTTCGGGTTGCGCCGGGCTCCAGCCCGGCATTTCAACCGATGCTGAAGAACCTCTCCAACCTGCTGAAGTATCGCCAGCTGGTCCAGAGCCTGGTGGCGCGCGAACTGAAAGCGCGCTACAGAGCCTCGGTGCTGGGATTCTTCTGGTCGTTCATCAATCCGCTGCTGCTGCTCCTCATCTACACATTCGTCTTCTCGTACGTCCTGCCGTCACGCCAGCCCGACATGTATCCGTACGCGCTCTTCCTGTTCTGCGGCATCCTTCCATGGACGTGGTTCTCCTCGTCTCTTCTGGAAGCGTCCAACGTCCTCATCGCCGGCGGGAACCTGATCAAGAAAGTCCTCTTCCCGGCCGAAGTGCTCCCCATCGTCACGGTGCTGGCGAACATGGTGCACTTCCTGCTGGGATTGCCGATCCTCGTGGTGTTCCTGATCTACTATCAGGCGCCGCTGCAGTGGTCGGAGATCGTATGGTTCCCGGTCGTTGTGCTGGTGCAGCTGGTGCTGACGCTCGGGTTGGCGCTCATCGTGTCGGCGCTCACCGTGCACTTTCGCGATGTCAAGGACATCCTGTCGAATCTGATGACGTTCTGGTTCTTCGCGACCCCCATCATCTACTCGATGAACGGCGCGCCACCCATCGGGAAGACGTTGCTGAATCTGAATCCGTTCACGCACCTCGCCGTCTCGTACCAGGAGATCCTGTTCTTCAAGGGCGACTTCGGCCACTGGAAGTGGTTGCTCGCGTTGGGCGGGGCGTCGCTGCTGCTGTTCTTCGTCGGCTACTTCGTGTTTGATCGGCTCAGGGATTCGTTCGCCGAAGAAGTATGAAACCCGCCATTGAGGTTGTCGACGTCCGGAAGACCTACCGGAAGTACTCGCGTCGCCGCAGCTTTGCCACGCTCAAGAGCGCGATCCTGTCCGGATCGATGGCGGGCGATCTGAATCCGGCCGAGACATTCAACGCGCTCAATGGCGTGTCGTTCGACGTGCCCGCCGGATCGACATTCGGCATCGTTGGCCGCAACGGATCGGGCAAGAGCACGATGCTGAAGCTGGTCGCCGGCATCACCAAGCCGACCTCCGGCCGCGTGTCCGTCGCCGGCCGCATCTCGGCGCTGATTGAGCTTGGCGCAGGCTTCCATCCCGAGATATCCGGCCGCGAGAACGTCTTCATCAACGGCATCATGCTCGGATTGTCGAAGCGCGAGATCACGCGCCGTTTCGACGAGATCGTCGAGTTTGCCGAGATGAAAGACTTTATTGACGCACCGGTCAAGACGTATTCATCCGGGATGTACGTCCGCCTCGGGTTTGCGGTCGCCATTCACGTGGATCCGGACGTGCTGCTGGTCGATGAGGTGCTGGCGGTCGGAGACGAGGCGTTTTCGCACCGGTGCCTCGACAAGTTCGCGGAGCTCCGCCGCCGAGGGAAGACAATTCTCCTGGTGACGCACCAGTTGACGCTGGTCGAGCGGTTCTGCGACACGGCACTGTGGCTCGACGAAGGGAAGTCGCGCGGGATTGGCGATCCGAGGCGCGTCGTTGCGGCATACATCACGGACGTCGGGCGTCAGGAAGAGACCCAGATTGCCGCCGCCGATGCCAAGGCGCAGGCCAGCGTGGAGCCCGCCGGCGAGAAGGGGCATGACCCCATTATTAAGGCCGCCGCAGCATGGCTGGAGAAGCCAGCCGAGACAGCTCCCGTCGAGCCGGCCGGACCGCAGGACATGTTCCAGGCCGGCGAGGGCCGATGGGGATCGCGCGAGGCCGAGATCACCGGCGTCCAACTCGTCGGCGAGGACGGCCAGCCCGCGCATGTGTTCCAGACCGGCGAGCGGGTCAATATCCGCATCGCGCTGCACGCCCCGCACGCCCTGACGGATTTTGTCGTCGGGATCGGCCTGTTCAACATCGACGGCGTGTGCTGTTTCGGCACCAACACTGATCAGGAGAAGTTCGAAGCCGAGCGGCTCGAAGGCGACGCCGAAGTCGCCTTTCAGATCGACGGACTCGATCTGGTCGCCGGCACCTACAAGCTCGACGTGGCGATCCATCGGCGCGACGGCTATCCCTACGACTACCATCGCCTGCTGTACAGCTTCCGCGTCACATCACCGGTACAGGACGTCGGGATCTATCGGCCGCGCCACTCGTGGAGCTTCAGCGGCGGCGTGCGCTTCACCCCGCCGGCGCCGGAGACAGAATTGTAATCATTCCGGGAGTGGCAATCAGATGTCTGTGATGACACAGGAGGCGGCCGCACGGTGGCGCCAGCACTTGGGGCGCCAGCAGAAGCGCGTGGTCTTCACCAACGGCGTGTTCGACATCCTCCACCCCGGACACGTGCGCTATCTGGCAGAGGCGCGCCGCCAGGGCGACGCGCTGATCGTCGCCATCAATTCCGACCGCTCGGTGCGCGCCATCAAGGGGCCGACGCGCCCGGTGAACCCCGAGGCGGAACGCGCGGAGGTCGTCGCCGCGCTGGCGTCGGTGGACGCGACGGTTGTGTTTGACGAGGACACGCCGCACGAAATCATCAGCCTGATTCAGCCCGACGTGCTCGTGAAGGGCGCCGATTGGGCTGCCGACCGAATCGTCGGCCGCGACATCGTCGAAGCTCGCGGCGGGGTGGTCATTCGCGTCAACGTCGAAGACGGCCATTCGACCACCGCAATTGTTGAAAAACTCCACAGCGCGAGCTAATCACTCCCGGAGTAATTAGCCTCCGCGCAATTACTCCGGGACTAATTACGAAATTGTAATTACTCCGGGAGTGATTATCTGAGCAGACGCCGCTCACTGCCGGCATGCGCCGGAGACGACCTTGTTGAGGACGTCGCCGACGCGCACCTGCTCGGTGATGTCCTCGTGGATGCCGTTGGGCGACCAGACGATCAGGGGGACGTGAAGTGGCTCTCCGGCGTGCCCGCGCCGCGATCCGTGGTCCGCGGTAATCACCACCGTCGTGCTCCGACCCGCCGAAGCCGTTTCCAGCGTGCGAAACGTCGAGTTGAGCGCGCGGTCCACTTCGTCGAGTTGATGCAGATAGCGCGCGCGCGTCTGTTCGAACGCCCGGAAGGACAGTGGCCCCGTGTCCTGCAGCCAGGGAACGTGCGGCACATTGAAATGAACCCACCTGAGAACCGGGTTCGCCGGAGGAGGCGCCGCTGCCAGAGCGGTGATGGACTCGAGCTCCGCCCGGTGCAGGCGCACCGCGAACGGCCGCTTCAGCAGACCGGTGGGCATCTGGAACGGCCAGATGTTCAGCACCGTTTCGAAGGGCGCGGCCAGGCTGAATCCGTCGTATGCCGTCGCCGCGTTGTACATGCTGTAGGACCGGCAACGCGTGGCCGTGACCCCGAGGCTCTCGCAGTACGGGAAGTACCAGCCCGCCACTTCCGTCTCCAGGCCGGCCGCCTGCGCCATCCCGAACAGCCCGACGGGGGGCGCCGAGTTGCGATCCTCCTTGCGCGTCGGAGATGCGGAAAGGTACGCGCCGATCGAGGTGTTAGTAGATGCTGTTGGTGCAGAGGCGCGATGGTAAACCTGCGCCGTTGCAATCCTGCCCGCCAGACTACTGAGCGTGACACGACCTCCCGAGAACACGGCGTCGTAGGCAAGTTCATCGAACAACAGCACGTAGACATTACCGCACCGGTCGCTCGCGCTCGCCCTGCCGGAGGAGCTCGCCGTATAGGCGATCGACCGAACGTCTTGATCGGGAATTGGAAGCGCGCGCAGGGCCTGAACGCCCGGCACAAGCAGAATCACGCCAAACGGCAGGATGGTTCGCAGCGTCCTGACGAGAAGCTTGGGTTTCACGATCCACAGAAGCGTCGCGACGATCAACCCGACAGCGAGGCCGCCGATCGCCACAAAACGGACCGTGTCGGTGCCCTCACCAAGAGCGGTCGCATTTCGACCCGTGATCGCAAGCAACGACAGAAGGCTCGGCACGGAAACCAGCAGAATCAACGCGGACTGCCGCCGCGGTTGTGGAATGCGGTGGAACCATCCCAATCCGACAGCGGCAACAATGGCGCACGCCGCCCACGCACATGCCAACTCGATCGTGTGAAGCGACGTCCACATCAGCAGCGGCGCATCAATGCTCCCGGCCGCCGCGATCGGCATGAAGAACGCTGTGGCAAGCCCCATCCCGCCGAGCGCCGACACCACGCGCTTGCCCATCAGCGGGCCCTGATCAGGTAGAGCACCCGCTCCGAAGAGGGAAGGGGCACAGTTTCAATCACGTCGTATAGAGGAAGCACGGACGACTCGAACGCTGCGCGATTCAGGCCGCGCACATCGAATCGCGAGGCCCATCCGCACGGCACTTGATCGGTATCCGGCACCAGCTCAAACAACACCGTCTTTCCCAGACGCGTAAAGTGCGCGAGTTGATGGCCGAGCGGCACGCCTCCCGGCACCGCGAGGTGGTGCGCCAATCCGAGGACCAGAAGCAGATCTGCGGGTCCACGCGCCGACAGGCTCAGAGTCTCCGCCTCCGCCCACCCTCCCGGCCCCGTCGGGCGCAACAGGTCCTGAACGAGCGGAAGAAAACGCGTCTCGCCGCGTTTGCGGGCAAGACAGTAGGCCTTTTCAACCGACGCGGCATCGGCGTCAAACCCGATCGCCAACGCGCCAGACTCGGCGGCCTCACGAGAAAAGTGCCCCGCCGCCATCCCGAAATCCCAGACGACCGCCGGCTTCAGTTGCGCCAGCACACGGCGAACAACAGCGAGCCGCGCCTCCCAGGCTTCCTCCGAATAGGTCGGCCGCTCGTCGCCGTAACGAGACCACTCCGTGTCGGGCGGAAGCCACGACAGCCCGTCAATCCCGCGCCGCAGGCTCTCGATGATCGCCATCTGCCGCGCAAGCCCCTGATTGCCCTCTTTGCCTTTGGGCGATTCAGCGAGAGGCCGCGCGCTCGAGTTCGCGCGCGAGTGCAGGTGCACGTGCCAGAGGGCCAGCGGCCGCAGCCACGATCGCCGAGGCAGAAGCTGCGCGGCGACCTCCAACGGGATCCCGTCTGCCTCCACGGCCGACCACCGCAACGCACGATCCATCCCGTAGGCCGCCAGCAGCAGCGGCGCGACAAAGTGTTTGCAGAACTGGAAATACGCGGGCCACGCGGCGGAGTCCGCGCGCACAAACGACAGCGTGTCGACGAGGACCGGCCGGCCATGATGGAACTGCACGTTGGCCGTTGGCGCGTCCTTAAGAATCATGCCGTGAGCAAGAGCCTCCGCCTGGGCGTCCAGCACGGTCAACGCCGCATCTTTGAGCTGCGAGAACGACCACTCGAACGCGTAACTGATGAAGGAAATCCGCTCGGGCTGAAGAACCTTCCAGCATCCGGGCAGTCCCCGTCCATCCGATGCCACTTCCTGATGGGGAATCAGCAGACCCCGTCCCACCAACTTGTCGTACAGCCCCGACGTGAGGAGTTGTTCGTAGTCCCGCCGGCCCGACTCGAAGACGCCGCGCAGCAGGACACCGTCAGACAGGAACACTCGTCCGGACGGGTCTCGAAATGAGGACGGGAGGACTTGCACGCCGCTCAAGGCTTTGGATTCGGCTCGGAAGGCCCAGCGAGGTCGCGATTCGACGATCTTCGTCTGCCGATCACCTCGCCGAGCCGGTGCCACCAGCGTCTCAGCGCAAATCCGAGCGCCAGCGCACCCGCGACCAACACCTGGTACGCCATGCTGCTGGCCCCCGGGTCGATATAGGCCCACGCAAGCCCGGGAACAGCCAGCACGAGCGAGACGGCAATGACGAGTAAGGTAGCCAAGCGCATGGTAAAAATTAGACAGACCCGCGGCCGGGAAGGTTAACGAATATCGCCGCGTCGCCTATGATAACCGCTTTGGGCCGATCTTGTCTTTCCCACCGACCGTCGGGATGACGGCCAAGACAATTACTCCCGGAGTAATTAGCCCCGCTGCAAGCACTCCCGGAGTAATTACAAAATCGTAATCACTCCGGGAGTAATTGGCTCCAACGCAATCACTCCGGGAGTGATTGACGCCCGCCTGCGGTACACTGAGAGGGCACCGCAGGCGTGGATGCCAGCGGCGTTGTCAGGGCCGTTCAGACGAATGCCGTCACTGAAGCTTCAAGAGTTGCTGCGGGGCGTCCTTGTGCGCGAAGGTTTCGCCTTTTCGGCGAAAGCGCCCACAACGACCGGCCCCGTTGCCATCCCCCCGGAATTTGAGGGGCCGTCGTCTGCAACCAAAGCGCCGCGGCTGACCAGTGCCGCCGCGCTCGAGATTAGCGGTCTTACCCCGGCCGCCAAAGCGCTCTGGGTCGCAGGCGCCGCCACCCGGGATCCCCAACACGAAGTAGTGATCTTCATCGTTCCCGCCGATCGCGACGTCGATCTGGCTGTCGCCGACATCCGCTTCTTTCTCGGAGGCCTGGAAGGCAGCTCAGCCGACGAACTCGATCGCGCCGTCCTGCCGTTTCCCTCACAGGAGGTGGATCCGTACCGCGGCCTCGCTCCGCACTTCCGCATCGCGTCAGCCCGTGCCCGCGCGCTCCACGCGCTGGCCACCGGCGTCGCGCGGGTCGTCGTCTCGTCAGCGACCGCGCTGCTGCCGCGCGTCAGCGCCCCGGCAGTGCTCACCGGGCTCGCACTCGATCTGCAGGCCGGCAACGACGTCGACACAACCGCGCTGGCCAGTCTGCTGGTTGATGCGGGCTTCACCCGCACAGACCCCGTCGACGAACACGGCGAGTTCTGCATTCGTGGCGGCGTGATCGATATCTTCCCGGCCGGCGACGACCAGCCCGCGCGCATCGAGCTTCTCGGCGACACTATCGAATCGATCCGGCGGTACGACCCGGGCTCGCAGCGCTCGGTGGGGGAGATCGCCCGCCTTCGCATCGTTCCGCTCCGCGAGCGCCCCGACGCGGGTCCAGATGGCGAGAACACTCACGTCTGCCTGGTCCCGTTCTTTGACTATCTGAGCGGCGCGACAAGGCGGCCAGTCTTCCTCGTCTCCGAGCGGGATGAGATTCGCGACCGCATCGAGCGATGGCTCGCACAGGTCACAGAGAGCTACAGCCAGACCAGGAACGCGCCCACCCCAGAACAACTGCTGATTTCGTGGCCCGACGTCGATGCGCATCTGGCCAACGCCACCAACCTCGCCGAACTAGGCCTCGGACCGTCGGACGGCCCGGCAGGCATTGCGTTCGCCTTCTCGTGTCACATCTCCTGCCAGCCAGCATTGTCCTTCTCCGGGCGTCTCGCCGACTGGATTGCCGAGATCCGCACCGCTCGCCAGCGCGGCGACACCGTGTTGTTCGTGGCCGCCACCCCGGGTCGCGCCGAGCGCATCGGGGAGGTGCTGGCCGACTACGAATTGCGCGCCGTGCAAATCGATCGCGCCGGAGACGCGTTTGCCGCAAGCGTGCTCGTCACCACCGGCGTGCTGTCGCGCGGATTCCGCCTGCCGGACGCCAACCTGCAGATTTTCGCCGAGACAGATCTCTTCGAGGAAGAGCACCGCGCCCAGGAACGCGTCCGCCGGTCCGCGACCAAGGCGTTCCTCTCCGACCTGCGCGACCTCAAGGTTGGCGATCTCGTCGTCCACGTCGACAACGGCATCGGCGAGTTCGTCGGCCTCAAGCAACTGAACGTCAGTTCCGGATTTGCCAGCGCCGGAACCGCCGCGGCCGCTGGCGCCGAGGAGTACCTCGAGCTTCGCTACGCCGGCGACGACAAGCTGTTCGTGCCCGTGTCGCGCCTGGATCTGATTCAGAAGTTCACCGGCGGATCGCGCCCGGCGCTCGATCGCCTCGGCGGGACGAGCTGGGAGAAGGCCAAGACGCGCGTCAAGAAGGCCATGCGCGACATGGCCGAGGAATTGCTCAAGCTGTACGCCTCGCGCAAGGCCATCACCGGGCACCTGTTCAGTCCCGACACGCACTGGCAGGAGGAGTTCGAGGGCGCGTTTCCGTACGTGCTGACGCCAGACCAGCAATCGGCCATCGAGGACATCAAGCGCGACATGGAATCGGCGACGCCCATGGATCGGCTCCTCTGCGGCGATGTCGGCTACGGCAAGACCGAAGTGGCGATGCGCGCCGCGTTCAAGGCCGTGATGGACGGCAAGCAGGTCGCCTTCCTCGCGCCCACCACCGTGCTCGCCTTCCAGCACATCAAGACGCTCGGCGAGCGCTTCGGCGGCTTCCCGGTTCGCATCGACATGGTCAGCCGCTTCCGGACGAAGCAGGAACAGAAGGCCTCGCTCGCCGATCTCGCCGAAGGCAAAGTGGACATCATCGTCGGCACGCACCGCCTGCTGTCGAAGGATGTCGTCTTCAAGGATCTGGGGCTCCTCGTCGTCGACGAGGAACAGCGCTTCGGCGTGTCGCACAAGGAGAAGATCAAGCAGCTCCGCAAGCGCGTGGACGTTTTGACGATGACCGCGACGCCCATTCCGCGGACGCTGAATATGTCGCTTGTCGGCATTCGCGACATGTCCATCATCGAGACGCCGCCCAAAGATCGCCTCGCGATCCAGACCAATGTCGTCAAGTTCGACCAGCAGGTGATTGCGCGGGCCATTCGCAGCGAACTGGCACGCGGCGGCCAGATCTATTTCGTGCACAACCGCGTGGAATCGATCTTCTCGATCGGGAATTTGCTGACGCGCCTCGTGCCAGAAGCCAGGGTCGTCGTCGGTCACGGCCAGATGGGCGAGCACCAACTCGAGAAGGCGATGATCGACTTCGTCGCCAGGCGCTTCGACATCCTGCTCGCGACGACGATTGTCGAAAACGGCCTCGACATCCCCAACGTCAACACGATCTTCATCAATCGCGCCGACCGCTACGGCCTGTCGCAGCTCTACCAGTTGCGGGGCCGCGTCGGCCGATCGGATCGTGCTGCGTACGCGTATCTGCTGGTGCCGCCAGAAATCTCCCTCTCGCCAGTGGCGAAGAAGCGGCTGGCGGCGATACGCGAGTTCAGCGACCTCGGCAGCGGTTTCCGGGTGGCGGCGCTCGACCTCGAGATTCGCGGTGCCGGCAATCTGCTGGGCGGCGAGCAGAGCGGCCACATCGAGGCCGTGGGCTTCGAGATGTACATGAAGCTGCTCGAGCAGGCCGTGCGCGAACTCAAGGGTGAGGAACTGGATGATGATGTGCGGGCGACGGTGAACCTGGGGATCGACATCCGAATCGAAGAGAGCTATGTGCCGGACATGGCTCAGCGACTGGTCGTGTATCGCAAGGTGGCCGCGGCGCGGAGCGAACAGGAAGTCGGCGAGATCATCGACGAAGCGCGCGATCGCTACGGACCACTGCCCGAATCGATGCTGAATCTCGCCGAGTACGGCCGCATTCGCGTGATGGCCGATCGGCTGGGGCTGGAATCAGTCGACAGGCACGGCGAGCACGTCGTGCTCAAGTTCCGCGACAGCGCCGGGTCGCGGGCGCCCGATCCCCAGCGCGTGCTCGGCCTTCTGTCGCGGCGCGCGGATCTCACGCTGCTGCCGCCCTCTTCTCTTCGGCTTGGCCTGGTGGGTCGCACCCGAGATTCGGCCGGCCGACCGGGGCATGGCGACCGGGGAGTCCCGCCGCGGACGGGCGCGACAGCGCCGAAGTCCTCCGCATACCCAACGGGGAGCGGCGGCGGGGATGTCGGGCGGCAAGCGCCATCCCAGGGCGGCAGACTACCTGGGCGGTGGCAGACCGCAGGCGGCAAGGCACTATCGCCGTCGTGGTGGACCGCCAGGGCGACGGCCAAATCGGTGGAGCCTGGATTCACGAAGCAGGAAATTCTGAAGCCGCCGAGCGAACAACCGCGCGCCGAGGGCGGCATCTTCGACCGGGTTGGGGGGCTCCTGCAGCAGTTACTGCAGTAACCAGCGGCCGCGCGGCGCTCTTGATCGTCTTATCTCACAGCACCAAGACAAGGGCAGCCGTGGCGCGTTGGCCCGCAGGCCGTCCCCGCTCACGCAACCCGGCAAAACGCACCTTACCGGACTCGTCGCCGGTCTGACGTTTGCGCTCTTCGCGCAACCCGTCCTGGCCGTCACGGTGTATTTTGCAGACTGACGCCCTTCGACGTCGCTCAGGACTTCGCTGTCGGCTTGGTTCGAGGGGCCGTCCTGCGGGCCAACGCGCCACGGCCAAGCGGAAACGACGCCGGTGATGAGAACGAACCCCGTCTGTGGCTGGAGCGGGTAGAATAGAAAGATGTTTATGAGCAAGTTGCAGGTCCTCGTCATTGGCACGGCTTTCGCTGCTCTTCCGCTGGCGACGCAGGCGCAGACAGTGGCCCCCCAGCAGCCGGCGCAACCGCCCGCTCAGGCCGCACCGGCCGCCGCGCCAGCGCCGCCGTCCATGCTGCTCGAGCAGATTCTCGTCAAGGTGAATGGCGACATCATCACCAAGACCGATCTCGAGGCGCGGCAGATCGACGCGATCCGACGCCGCGGCCAGCAACTCAACGACGATCAACTGAAAAAGGCCATCGCCGATCTGACGCCAGACATCCTCGTTGATGCCGTGGACGAGCTTCTGCTCCTGCAGCGCGGCAAGGAACTCGGCTACAAGGTGACCGAGGACGATTACAAACGGGTGCTCGACAACATCCGCAAGGAGAACAAGCTCGAGTCGGATGAGGCCTTCGCGGCTGCCCTCAAGCAGGAAGGGCTCGACATGACCGTGCTGCGCAAGAACCTCGAGCGGCAGCTCATCATCAACAGGGTGCAGCAGGTCGACGTGGCGGCCAAGCTCGGGCTGACCGAAGAAGAAGCGCGGCGTTACTACGACGAGCACAAGAGCGACTTTACGACGCCGGCGTCGATCACGCTTCGCGAAATCGTCGTGCTCGCGCCCACCGACGGCAAGAACGTCAGCGTCGCCACCGACGAGGAGACCCAGCGAAAAGCCGACGCCGTGCTCGCGCGCCTCAAGGCGGGGGAGGCCTTCGAGAAACTCGTCGCCGAAGTGTCCGAGTCGCCATCCAAGGCGAACGGCGGCCTGGTGGGTCCCATCCAGCCAGACGAACTGGCACCCGACATCAAGAAACTGGTCGACCCGCTCAAACCTGGCGACATGACCGCCGTGTATCGCACCCCGAAGGGCTACGGCATCCTGAAGCTCGAAACCGCGACCAAGGCCGACGTCAAGCCGTTCGATCAGGCGCGAGAAGATGTGAGCAACAAGGTGTTCGATGCGAAACGGCGGGCCGAGTTCGACAAGTACATCCGGCGTCTCCGCAGCGAAGGCATCATCGAGTGGAAGAACGAGGAGATGCAGAAGTTGTGGGTTGCGAAGACCTCCGCGCCGACCACGGAGTCGAAGAACCCCGGCGTGTCGTAAACCCGGAGCGCAACTTCACCCGTGTCGAAGGGCCAGCCCTGAGCGCAACTTCACCCGTGCCGAAGGGCCAGCCCTGAGCGCAACTTCATCCGTGTCGAAGGGCCAGCCCTGAGCGCAACTTCACCCGTGTCGAAGGGTAGACCATGTCCGTGAGCGACGACACCAGCGCGAGCGACATTCTGGTTCCCGACCTGGTCATCTCCGACCAATCCCCGTGGTACGCCATCTGGACGCGCAGCCGCGCCGAAAAGTCCGTCGTCGAGCAACTGGAGCGAAAGCACATCGAGGTCTTCCTGCCGACAATCCAGCGATGGAGCCGCTGGAAGGACCGCAAGAAGAAGGTCGACTGGCCGCTGTTCCCGGGCTACTGCTTCGCGCGCTTCGACAGGCGAGCGGCGCTCGATGTGCGAAAGTGCGTGGGCGTCGCGACGATCATCTCGTTTGATGGCGAACTGGCGCCGATTCCCAACGCCGAGATTGAGGCCATCCAGCGCGTCGTCTCATCCGATCTGCAATTCGATCCGTGTCCGCTCCTGCACGAAGGCGACCTCGTCGAGGTCATGCACGGCCCGCTCAAGGGTGTGACCGGACGCCTGATCCACAAGGGGCCAAAGACGATGCTCCTGGTCGCGATCACGATGATCAACCGCGGAGTCGAAGTTCGCCTCGACGCCGCCGACGTGCGGAAGTATTGACGGCTGGGCTGGTGCGGACCCGGCCGAGCGCCGTAGCCCGACGAAGCTCTTCGAGCGAAGTCGGGGCGAAGGCGGTGCTGCAAGGCGCCGTCTCGGCGAGGCGGTGGTTCTTCCGCGTCCCCGCTCACGCGAGCCGGCAAAACGCACCTTACCGGACTCGTCGCCGGCCTGACGTTTGCGCTTTTCGCGCAGCCCGTCCTGGCCGTCACGGTGCGTCTTGCAGACTGACGCTGTCGGCTCGGTTCGAGGGGCCGCTTCAGAAGCCAAACGCCCGCCGAGTAATCCCATGAACATTGGCCGCGTGTCGCTCTCTCCTCCGATGGGCATTGCGCCGATGGCGGGGATGACCGACAGCGCGTTTCGCCGGCTGGTCAAGCGCCAGGGCGGATGCGGGCTCGTGGTCTCCGAGATGGTGTCATCCGAGGCCATCGTTCGCGGCATCGATCGAACGCTCGAGTATCTCGAATACACCGAAGAAGAGCGCCCCATCGCCATTCAGATTTTCGGTGGCGATCCCCACGCCATGGCCGAGGCCGCCCGCATCATCGAATCGCGCGGAGCGGACATCGTCGACATCAACATGGGGTGTCCCGTCCCCAAGATCGCCAGGAGCGCCGCCGGTTGCAGCTTGATGCGCGAGCCCGCCCGCGCGGCCGCGATTGTCGCAGCCATGGTGGCGGCGGTGAAGATTCCCGTCACCGTCAAGATGCGCGCCGGGTGGAACGAGCGCGAGATCAACGCGGAAGAGATTGCGCGAAGGGTGGCGGATGCGGGCGCGGCGGGAATTGCCGTTCACGGGCGCACGGCCGCCCAGGCCTACACGGGGCATGCGGATTGGGATCTGATTCGGCGTGTGGCGGAGGCCGTGAGAATCCCCGTCTTCGGGTGCGGTGATCTGGTGGAACCGCACCACATTCTTGAACGGATGAAGCAGGCGAATGTGGCCGGCGTCCTCGTTGGGCGCGGGATCCTGCGCAATCCCTGGCTGTTCGCGCAGACGGCAGATCTGATGGCGGGTCGCCCCATTCGCGAGATCAGCGCCAGCGACCGCGGCCGCTTCCTCCTTGATTACATCGAGCTGCTCGCCGCCGAGAATCCAGATTCCGGCCGCTGGATCGTTAACAAGCTGCGTGCCCTCTGCGGCTGGTACACCAAGGGCTTCGAGGGCGGATCCAACCTGCGTGTGGCCGTCAATCACGCCGCGTCAGTCGCGGAACTGCGCGGTCTCATCGCGACGTTCTTCGGCGGGAGGTAATTACTCCCGGAGTGATTACGTACGGGCACGGCATGCCGTGCCCCTACAGCCGACAGACGAGAGAGGCGGTTTGCTTGGGCGGGACGCCAGCCGCTCCACAGACTAAAGCTCCGCCGCGATCCACCGATACGATTGTTGCGGAGGGAAATACGTGGAACGGAAAGCTATCTCGATCATGAAGGCATGCGAGTTGGTGGGAGTCAGCCGCCGGACGATCTACAACTGGATCACCGCAGGCAAAGTCGAATACGTTCGCACGGCCGGCGGGTCGATTCGCATCTTCGTCGATTCGCTCTGGCGCGACGCCGCCACCGATTCGTCTTCCTACCAGATGCCGTACAGCATCCCGTTTGAGGCGCTCAAGTGATTGAACACGCCGAACTGCGCGAGTTGTTCCACACGCTGAACAATCAGCTCGGCATCATTCTGTCTCACGCGGAATTGCTCGAGGCCAAGGTCAAGGAAGACGCCCCGCGCGCCCGCGCAACCCAGGTCGTCACCACCACGCTCGAAGCGTTGGCCACCACCCGCAAGATCAGACTCGCCCTCGAGGCCGCCTCGCCGAAAGCACTATAAGCCCTGAGCTCGGATTTCTGCAGCCGAAGGGCCTGCCCTGAGCGCAATTAAACTTGGCCGAAGGGTAAAGTTCCCCAGCCCCGCCAACCACAGCTGTCATTAATTTGACAGATCGCGACGTCCGTTCTGTCAACCCGATGACGAAACGGGCTGATCGGCCATTCTGTCTATTGTGTTCGCCTTTCCGGCCAACCCCGTGTAACCCCAAACATTGCAATAAGTTACGGGATTTGCCGTACGCGATCTTCACGCCATGGCGCAGCATTTCCCGTATGGCATCACCGTTGCGATAGGAGAGTGCGTTCCGCCTTCGTCCTGAGCCGCAGCGAAGGGCGCGGGTCGAAGGGCTTCGGCGTGACAGGGGGGAGATAGCGATGAACGGTCAGACACACCAGGTTGAGAATCACGACAGAGTCGTCAGGACGTTGCCGTTTGTTGAGTCGCTCGCGCGCCGGATGGCGGCGTCGATGCCACACTCGATCGACATCAGCGACCTCGTCCAGGACGGCGTGGTGGGTCTGATTGACGCAGCCTCCCGGTTCGACGAAGGCCGCGGCATCAAGTTCGAGACGTTCGCCGAGCGGCGCGTGCGGGGCGCGATGATTGACGCGCTTCGGCGCGAAGCCTGGCCGCGTGGCGTCCGCCGCGTCCGCCGCGAGCTCGAAGCCGCGCGCGAGGAACTGCGCATCACGATGGGCTGCGAGCCGTCGGTCGCGGATCTGGCCGCCAAGGTCGGCTCCGACGAAAAGCGCCTCAACCGCACCATCGTCCGCATCAACACGATTGAATCGACCTCACCGCACTCCAGCACCGATGGCGGCGATGACGTGAATTTGCCGGCCGCGCTGATGCCGTCTGAGCCCATGTCGCCCGCCAAAGCCTTCGAGACAGGCGAGACCCGCGACCGCGTGCGTGCCGCCATTGCGTCGTTGCCCTGGCGCGAGCGCAAGGTCGTCGGCATGTATTACTACGGCGATGTGACGATGAAGGATATCGGAGGCAGTATTGGGGTCAACGAATCGCGCGTGTCGCAGTTGCACACGCGGGCGATTCAGCGTCTGCGCGTTGCGCTCGGCTCCGAGGCCGATCCGAAGTCGGCGGGCAAAATTCTGCGCGAGGCCGTATGGGCTTTTCAGCAGAAGCCCAGGATGCTCAAGGCGCAACTGGCGACCGCGCCGACGCAGGTGGCCACCTCGCCCGAGCAGCGTAAGCAGATGGTGGCGACCTGGACGCGGATGCCGCTGGCTGTCGCGGCCGAGAAGCCGCGTGCCCGCGCCCGCGCCGCGCGGCGGTAGAACTAAACTTGTTTCTCCTCCCGGAACCGCGCGGAGAAGAAGATCCAGATGATCACCGCGAGTCCCACGAACATGAAGTAGACAACCGCGGCCACGAGCACGCGGCTGCCCGCCATTGACGATTCGCTGTTCACCGTGGCCGGCGTCGTGATTTCCACCAGCATCGTTGTCGGGTTCAGGTTCTGTTGCGACAGCGTGTCGTAGAATAGATTCACGTTGTCGATCGCCGCGAGCAGTTCCTCGAAGATCTTCGGATACCGCACCCGAAACACATCCAGAAACTGCTTCTGAACGGTCGGATTCGGCTTCTTCGACGCGCCTTCGAAAGCGGAAATCAGGTCCTGGTAGTACGCGACTTCCTTCTCGAACGCGACCAGTTCCATGCCGACAGCCGTCGACTTGTTGACCAGATCCTGGCGATAGAGCGTGTCGTCTCCCTTGGTCCCAAGCTCGATCAGGCGGTCGAAGAAGGAATCGCCCAACTGGGGAATCAGGGCCGGCGTGTTGCCCATTCCCCCCGAACCGGCTGCCCGCGCTGCTGTTCCCGCACTCTCCGCAGAAACACCTGGTCGCTGCGTGACATACGTGCGCAATCCGTCTGCGTAGACCGAGGTCTGGCGCTTTGCGGCATCGCGTTCCAGGTTGAGCGTGAACAACTGGTTCTTCAGGTACTGGATCGTGAGCGCCGCGTTCTTGGTGACGCCAATGCTGCGCACGAAACCAATCATCGGGTTGATTCGGAACCTGAGCAGGTCGTCCAGATTCGACTGAACATCCGTCAGGGCGAGGCGCTTGGGCCCAACCCGTAGGACACTTGCACCAGGTATTGCCTGGACCGCCGTCGCGGCTGTCTGGACTTTCTGGATCGCATTCCGAATCATGTCGAGGCTGACGATGTAGTCTTCGTCGTCCACCAGGTCCTGCCGCAAGATGTTCCGCGTAGGAATCGACACCCGATACTTCAGCGCACCCTTCTTCTGATCCGCGTCGGCGGCGTACGTGCTCAAGACATCAGACAGCGTCTTTTGTGCGAGCGCCGTCGGCATCTCTCGAAATCGCTCAGTGCGAACGAATATCAAGTCGAAGTCGGCGCTTGCCAGACCCTTGCTTCGCGCGTCAAAATCCCGCTCGATGCGCTGCCGATCCACAGGTGTCAACTTCGTGTCAGTGAGTTTCGCCCGGAATTCCTCCTCCAGCACCTCCAGGCGCCGGTTTGCTTGCCTCACAAACAGGGCGCTCTTGAAGTTCTCGAACTTCCCATACTGATCCAGGCCGTTGGTCTTGTACACCTGCTCGAGAATGGGAGTAGACGTGATGTCGGAGGGGCCGAACGGCGTGCCGTTTGGATACTGTCCCTTGTCGGCGCCATCGAACAGCAGGCGGAAACCGACTTGAGCGGTCTTCTGGTTCGGGTACCAGACATAGACGAAAGCAAGCCCAAGAAGAAAGACAGCCAGTGCGCCGCCGAACGCGAGGCCGATCGTTCGCTTCGAGTTCCACACCTTCACGATCATCGGCCAGAGCGAGATGCTCTCGTCGTCATAGTTCTCGCCGCCCGCGTCCGCCTGATTCCGTTCCTGTTCGCTCATGTATGCACCTGGCCCAAAGTGATGATGGAAAACCGGCCCAGTTTAGCACGGCTGGATTTCTGCGCACGCCAGCGTGGCACGTTCCAATGCGCGCGCATCAGTGGTTCCGGTGTAGGGGCACAGCATGCCGTGCCCGTCCCGTTATCTCCGTTCCGCAGCGATGTCGTCGCTTCGTGGAGAGGCCGCGGCTGGAAATGGCGTGTCCACCACGCCGTTTGGGCCCGCCGACAGAACCACTATCGGCGCTCCCGGTCCGTCGCCGACGGCAATCAGATAGTGATTTCCCCAGGGGTCGCGCGACTCGCTGTCAGACAGCGCTGGCCAGGGGAACATCCTCCCAGCCGACCAACCCAGACCCGGTGCGAAGGTGGGCGCGGCGCCAGGCCCTGTCAGCACGACCGGCCCGCCGCCGGCCGCCGCGATGGCTTCGTCGAGCGCGGCCCGATGCTCGCCCCCGAGCGCCGCGGCGATCCGCTCGACGTCATGGCGGGCTCGGTCGATGCGGCGCTCATTCACCTGCCGCGCGGCAAGCGGAGGCAGCACGAACGTCAGCAGCGCGATCGCCGCCATCGCCGCCGCCAGCTTTCGCCCGCTCACCGGCGCCCCCCGTCGACCCGACAATCACTCCGGGAGTAATTGTGCCAACGCGAATATCGTGCCAGCGTCGCGGGACGCAGCCTAATCACTCCGGGAGTGATTGTTACGTTCGCCACTTACCGTCCCCCCATCGCGAAGACCGTGCCCACCGTCCGCAGCACGATCCACAGGTCGAATAGCAACGACCGGTGCTTGATGTAATAGAGGTCGTACTCGAGCTTCAGCGCCGCGCCCTCTACCGAATCCCCGTAAGGCGTATTCACCTGGGCCCACCCCGTGAGGCCTGGCCGCACCATCAGCCGCGTGCGATAGAACGGGATCTGCCGCTCGAGCACCTCGGCGAACTCCGGTCGCTCGGGCCGCGGTCCCACGGTGCTCATGTCGCCGCGCAGAACGCTGAACACCTGCGGCAGTTCGTCCACGCGGGAGCGGCGCAGCCAGCGTCCCACGCGCGTCACGCGCGGGTCGCTCTTCGTGGCCCACTGCGGCCCCTCCGTTTCGGCCCCCTGCACCATCGTCCGGAACTTGAGGACGTCGAACGTCCGTCCGCCCGCCCCGAGCCGCCGCTGCCGGTAGAACACCGGCCGGCCCGAGTCCGCGACGATCAGCAGCGCGGCAATCGGCGCGGCGACAACCAGCACCATCAGTCCCGCGAGACCGCATAGGATGTCGATGATCCGCTTGGCAGCACGTGACGCATCGCGCGCGCGCACCCATTCCGGCAGTGATGTGAACATCCAGTCCGGCTCGAGGTCGGCGATGGGCACGCGCATCAGCACATGCTCATACTCCGTCGTCATTGGCACCACCTCGATGCCGCGTTCCTGCCAGCGAAGTAGCGCGGGCAGCAGTGCAGGCGCCAGCGCGGCGCGGGGCCCAATCACAATTTCCGCCACCCCGCGCGTGCGCACGAGCTCATCGAGCGCATCCTCTGTGGCGCCCGGATCGATCGACCCGACAATCTCTACATCCGGCGCATGCCCGCGGAGCAACTCCGCGAAACTGGCGGCTGCCGGCGCGCTGGCGATGACGAGAGCGCGGCGTCGAAACAACCCGCGCGACAACGCGTAGAGATAACAGAGCCGCCACCCGAGCGTCAGGAGCGCCGCCTCCCAGAGAAAATAGAGTGCGGGCAGGCGGGGCAGGACGGCGCGTGGCGCGTAGAAGTACGCCAGCAGGTACGCGGCCGCCACCGAGGCCGCGGCCACCAGCAGTGTTCGCCACGTGAGATTGAGCGACAGGCCCACGCGCAATTGGCGCGCCGGGGCCAGCAGCAATACCCAGACCGGCGCCAGGACGGCAAAGACCGCCCATTTCCAGACGAACGCCGCGTCGAACGCGAACCCGGTGGTCAGGCTCCAGATCCAGAGAGAGGCAACAACGGCCACGCACGCCGCCGCCACATCGCCGCCGAGCAGCAACAAGCGGTGTTCGGAGCGCTGAAGGCCGCGTCGTGGATCGGTGTTCATCGCGCCGGAGAATCGCCCTGAGAATCAGACAACCGCTCCTGGAGTGTTTGTGTATTCCAGGTACGTCCGAAGGCCTCAATCGAGTCGAGCGGCCACCGACGGATACTTGCCGCCGATTGTAGCCTGAATCAAGCGCGGCGCACGAAGATCGAAGCCCTTTGTTTCCTTCTGTTTCGGTTTCCGAAACGCAGTCACTCCTGGGGCTTGTGCAACCGGCCGGTCACCTCGCACACGAGACCAAAATCAGGATTCTGCTCGTAGACGTTGAGGAATGTGCGATCTTCGACGTAGACCGGAGGGCGTCCCTGCAAACATGCTACGACGAGACGCATCGTGTTGATCTGAGAAAGCCCTGGCCGCACCCACCCGCGACACGGCTCGGGCATGTGAATGAGGTTGAGGATATCTGATCGTTCATCGATAGCGGCATCGCTCCACGACTGGATCGGTCGTGACCAGTCGACGTCGAAGTCGCTCCCGTGATCCGACTGAAATACCACAATTGCTTCGGGATCCCGGTCGTGGATGGAATGAGCAAGCGCAAGAATCTCCGCATTCACGCACCGTATCGCGTTCCCGTAATATTCGCGTCGTCCGATCTGTTGACCGTCGGCTTCTCGATCGGCATCCGGAAGCACCGAACAGTCCGCACGGCGGTAAGGGGGATGGGGAGACATGTTGTGCGCGAATGCGAAAAAGGGCCGGCCCCGGCGAATCAGGCTATCCATGGAGGCTGACAGCGCGGCTATGGCGTCGGATGACATACTCGCGTGGCCAGACAGCATCCGAGCCATCTGCGGGATCTTCGTCGACGCCAGAAACGCCTGCGCGACTTGCCAGTAGGCACCAAGATCGCTGATGCCATTCAGACAGTTGATCTCCAAACGCGTTTGGCATGCAGTGTCCCTTGGGACAGCGAAAAAGAAGTCGTAGCCCGTGGCGCGCACCTCGCTGATAACCCGTGGTACGGCGCCATTTTCCAACGCGTTCGGGAACAAACCCGAACGATCCGAGAACCTTCCCGACTGCTCCGTGACCACGTAGTCCATCTGCAGGGTTGCCATGATCGACAAAAATGTCGTCACGTAGTTTGTCCGGGCGGAGTCCATGAGGTCGTAGCCCGTTCCGCGCATCTCTTCCAGAAATGGGCCGATGTCCGCCACCTGATTCCTCTTGAGCGACCCGCGACCGGCGTACCCGTCGACGATCACGTAGTAAACATTCCGACGCGTTCGAGCGTCGAAACCAGGCCGCGACGCGCCGACAGGGTCAGCCCACGACAAACTCGTGTCAACGGCTGCGGTGTGCGCGGTTGTGGCGATCCAGACCAGCCTCCCGGCCGGAATCGCAGCAGCGATGATTGCCAATATTGCAAACCAACTTCGCGCGGCTTCATGGCGCGACAAGCGCCACACCAGCGACAAGAGACTCACCGAGACGAGCAAGGAGACACAGAAGAAGATGACACGACTTGGAGTCGCAGCCAACAACCAGAGCCTGAACTCCCGTTGTGAAAAGACGAGGAAGACGCCGACAGTTCCAACAGTGAGCAACCGCCCAACCGCACAGCGGTTCTTGAATCCTGCCACGATCACAACGACAACAAGGCCGAGCAGCCACATCAGCCCGCACAGCGACAGGATAACCAGCCTCCCGGAGCTGGCGGCCCCTTGGAATTCCGCTGCGTTGTCCGCCAGAAACGCGAGACCGGGCGCGAGACACGCGAACGCATACCCGACGAAAGGCATCCTGTATTTGTCAATCATCACTGGAGGATCTCAACGACGCACAATTGCGGTGAACGCGACTCATCATGAGCCCGCACGAAACCCGGCACGGCGTCCGCCATTCAAACGACGAGCACGCGTGACGCAAACAAGCGTATCGTACGGACTTTACTGAGTCACGCGCGAGAAGGCTGTGTCGTTCCGCCAGACCCACGTAACGCTTCGGCTCCGGCAGGCCTTCGCGACCGCAGACAGCAACCCAAAGCGGACAGAATCACGCGACCGATTTCACAAAGTGTTGACTCCTCGGCCCGAGACGTTGCCCCACACGAACGCACTCATAGATCGCGCATGAACTGCCGTTGCCCAGACATGTGAGGATAAGATGGCATAAACGCATGCGCGCACTAATCACGGGAATCGGCGGATTTGTCGGCGGACACATGTCGACCCTGCTCCTGCGGGAGGGCTTCGAGGTGTGGGGTATCGACCGCCTGCCCGTCTTCGCTAGTGCGGCCAACGCCGCCGTCGCCAACCGCGTCACCGCGATTGAATTGGGCGACGTCTGCGACCCGGCCTTCACCGATCACGTCGTCAAGGCCGCGAGGCCCACGCACGTGTTTCACTTCGCGTGGGAGTTTGGCGATCGCGATCGAGCCAACGGCTCCACTGCGACCGACCGAAACGTGCTCGGTTTGACCGCGCTGCTGCAATCGATCGGCGCATCAGCCATGCGCACGCGGGTTCTCATCGCGAGTTCCAGTGCGGTTTACGGCGCGCCCGCTCGCCACCCCGAAGACGAAGGTTCCCAACCGAGATCGGCGACGGCCTGCGGGAGCGACCAGGGTCCCGCAACTCGTCAGCCGATTGACGAGAATGCCCCGTTGGAGCCCACCAACGCCTATGGAATCAGCAAGGCCGCAATCGAAACGGCGGCGGGTTCGTTCCGCAGTGTGAACGGGATGAACATCGTCGTCACAAGGACGTTCAATCTGATCGGACCGGGGATGCCGCCGCGGCTGTTCGCCGGTTCGCTCGCGGCGCAGATCGCGGCGGCGGAACGCGGTGCGCCATCGACGATCAAGGTCGGAAGACTCGACTCGAGTCGCGACTACGTCGATGTTCGCGATGCCGTGAGGGCGTACCTGGCGCTCGCCAGCCAGTCAACGACCGACGTTCGCGATGCCGTGCGAGCGTCCCCGGCCCAGGACAGCGCGCCAGACCAGCGTCTTTGGATATTCAACGTATGCACCGGCGCTTCCCATAGCTGCCGTGAGATAGCCGACGAGATGTTGGCTCTCGCCAGGGTGCCCGTGACCCTCGACCATGACGGTTCGCGCCTGCAATCAGGCGACATTGATTATCAACAGGGGTCCGCCACGCGGCTCCGGCAACTCACAGGATGGACGCCAACGATCGCATTTTCGACGTCGGTGCGCGATACACTGGACCACGCGCGGAAGCGCGGGGTCTGACGAGAGACAAGAATCGTCCCGCTGGCGGAAGCGGTGTCGGAATAGCAAGCCGGGATCCAGGTGGGCACACGGGTGGATTCCAGCGTTCGCCGGAATGGCGGAGAGAATTGCACAGGAGATAGTGAGGTATGAACTGGCTTGACAGGTCCGTTCTGGTCACAGGCGCCGGAGGCTTCATCGGCAGTCATCTGATCGAAGCACTGGCGGGTCGGGGCGCCAGGGTCCGTGCGTTTCTGCGCTACACCTCCCGCCCCGACAACGGATTGCTCCGATTTATCGATCCGGCGCTGCTCGAGAACGTGGAGATCATACGCGGCGATTTGCGCGACGGGGATGCCATACGGCTGGCATCGACAGGGGTCGACACCATCTTCCACCTCGGCGCGCTTATCGGGATCCCGTACTCCTACGTTCATCCCCGCGAAGTCGTCGACACCAATGTCATCGGCACATTCAATGTGCTCGAGGCGGCCCGGCGCTGCGATGTCCGGCGGCTGGTGCACACCTCCACCAGCGAAGTCTATGGAACCGCGCTCTCCGAGCGCATAGACGAAGGCCACCGCCTGCAAGGGCAATCGCCGTATTCGGCCAGCAAGATTGGCGCCGACAAACTCGTCGAAAGCTATGCGCGTTCGTTCGGCGTGTCTGCCATCACGATTCGGCCGTTCAACACGTATGGGCCGCGGCAATCGGCCAGGGCCATCGTGCCGACCATCATCACGCAGGCGCTGGCCGGGAAGGAGGTGCGCCTCGGTTCTCTTACACCGACACGCGATCTCACTTTCGTGCGCGACACCGTCGCGGGCTTCATTCTCGGCGCCGAGCAGGATGCCGCGGTCGGCCTCGAGATCAACCTGGGCACCGACCGCGAAGTCAGCATCGGTGAGCTTGCCCGCCAGATCGCGCGGCTCGTGGGCTCCGACATCGACGTTGTGCAGGACCCTGCTCGGCTCCGCCCCGAACGAAGCGAAGTGATGCGACTCCACGCCGACGCGTCGCTGGCCCACCGCGTGCTCGGCTGGCATCCGGCTGTTCAACTTGAGGCCGGCCTGGCCGAGACCGTCGAATGGGTAAGGCAGCACGCGGACCTGTACCGCGCCGGCACGTACGAAGTGTGAACCCTGAACGCGCTCAATCTGAGCACCGACATCTTCGACCGCTTGCGCGTTGTACGGCATCGGAGAAGAACAAACAGTGTTCAGCCCGACGGAGTCGAAGCGAAGATGACACTCGCGGAAGATAGGCTAGACGCTGTCGTCCTCGTTGGCGGCCGCGGGACTCGACTGGCTCCATACACGGCGAATCTGCCGAAACCGCTCGTGCCCATCGGCGGAATGCCCGTACTCGAGATCCTGGTGCACCGACTGCACGTCGGCGGCGTTGGGCGCATCGTGATGGCGGTCGGCCATCTGTCGTCGCTCATCACGGCCTACTTCGGCGACGGGGGCCGGTTTAAGGTCCCGATCGAGTACTCGCTCGAAGACACCCCGCTCGGCACAGCAGGCCCGCTTTCGCTCGTCCAGAATCTCACCGATCCCTTTCTGGTCGTCAACGGCGACCTGCTCACGGATCTGGATTTTCGAGTGATGATCAAGACGCACAACGCGTCTGGCGCGCTTGCGACGATTGGGCTGTTCGCGCGCTCGGAACAGATTGAGCTCGGCGTCATCGAAACCGACGACCAGGACCGCGTGACTGGTTATATCGAGAAGCCCACGTACCAGTACCGGGCCAGCATGGGTGCCTACGTGTTCGGGAGGGCGGCGCTGGCGTTTGTTCCGGCCGACACCAGATTCGACCTGCCGGATCTGATCCGCGCGCTAATTGCGGCCCGCAAGCACGTCGCCGGCTTCGAGCACAAGGGGTACTGGCTCGACATCGGCCGCCCCGAGGACTACACCCGTGCGCAGCAGGATTTCGAGCGAATGCGCGACCGACTGCTCGACGGACCGGGCAAGCAGCCATAGAATCGACGCGTGTGCAATGACAGGCGTAGCCGTTCCACCCGGAGACGGCGTCCCCGACCAGCATTTCATCCCGGGGGTACGTCACGGAAAACAGACGGAACGAGCGCACTGAGCGCCCGTATCATCGCCGCCACACTTGGTTAAGTGTTGACACAATACCGGGCGGAGATAGAATACACGCCTGCTGCCAACCGGGCCAGCCGCCGCGCCTTGGTCTCCGAACAGTATGTCTTCGGCTGTTCTGGTGGTGGCGTTCCCGGTCTGTCTTTCCAGCCGTGGGGGCTGCAGTGCGCTTGCTCTTGTAAGTGACAGGGCGAAGCTATGTCTACTGATGACACTCTCGGGCTAATCGGGCGTTCGAGTCCGATGCGCGATGTCCTCGAGCAAGTCGATCGAGTTGTCGACAACCCCAGGGGTGTCCTCGTGTACGGAGAACCCGGCACGGGTCGGGGCATAGTCGCCCGCGCCATCCACGCGAGACGCAATCCGCCCGGCGCCCCATTCGTGGCTGTCTACTGCGCCGGCGAAAACCACAGCGAAAACGAGAAGCGGCTCTTTGGAGGATCCGGCCCGGGCGACAGTCTTCAAGCCGTCGGCCGCGCGTGCGAGCCAATCTACCCGGGCTCCGCTCTTCATGACGCCATCGGCGGGACAATCTACTTCCGGAATCTTGAAGAACTGCCCGCAGGTGCGCAAGGCCGTCTGGCGCGACTCCTGAGAGACCGGGAGTGTCTGGTTGGTTCACGAGGTCCGAAGATTTCATACGATGTCAGGCCGATGGCAGCGGTCGACCCCGATGCTGAGGCAATGGTGAAGGATGGACGTCTCCGCGTCGATCTCTACCGTCGTTTCTCTGCGAACCAGATCAAGTTGCCGCCACTTAGGGAATGCCGCACGGAAATCCCTGCCCTCGCGGGGTTCCTGCTCGCCAACGCGTGCCACAAGATCGACATTCCGGCAAAGACCATTGACCCGGCCGCATGCTCTGTCCTTGCCGCCATGCCGTGGCGCGGCAATGTGCGCGAACTGATGGGTCTTGTCGAGACGCTGACCATCAAGGTCCTGGGCGGCACCATCGACTTGAACGCGCTTCTCGACAGCGTGCGACTTGAGGGCAGCCCCCTGATTTCCTGGAATCTGGGAATAAGCCTGCGCGACGCCCGCCAGCATTTCGAGCGTGATTACATCGCCGCCGTGGTCGCCCAGCACCAGGGCCGCGTTTCCGCCGCCGCGCGTGCGCTGGGCATCCAGCGGACAAATCTCTATAGAAAACTGCGGAATCTACACATCACGCCGGGGCGGGACAAGCAGCCGGGCCGCACACGCACGATGAACGGGTAGTTGCATGGTGTGCAATCGATACATTCTCCTCGCTAACCTTCCGCTGATTGCGATTGCGGCATTCGGGGCGTTCGCGCCGCGGTTCGGCTGGCTATTTTTGCAATACCGTTCCGAAGTTCTTCCCTAATCTCATGGCGGCACTCTTCCTGAAGCCGTTCGTCTCCCAGAAGCGCCTTGGCATTAGGAGCGTCTACCCGGTAACGTGAGCGTTGACACACAACTCGCAGGACGTTCGAACGCCGTGTTTCTCCCGAGAGGATCTCCAGACGTGATTGAGATTCCATTGCAGCAGCCCTGTTATGACGAAGCCGAAATCGCCTCTGCCGCCCGGGTGATTCGAGCGCAAGGAGGCATTGGCGGGGGACGCGTGTGCGCGGAGGTCGAAGCCGAGTTTCGCTGCGCGCTTCAGGTCGGACATGTATTCCTGACTACATCGGGAAGTCATGCCCTTGAGATTTCGATGATGGCGCTGGAAATCGGCGCAGGCGACGAAGTCATTCTCCCGAGCTTCACGTTTTCGTCGTGCGCCAACGCGATCGTGCTGAGGGGGGCGACTCCGGTTTTTGCCGACGTGCAACCCCGCTTGATGACACTGGATCCCCTAGACGTGGCCAGAAAAGTGACGGCACGAACACGCGCGATCATGCCGGTCCACTATTCCGGAATTGCGTGTGACATGGAGGCCCTCCAGAAGTTGTCCGAAGATTCCGGTGTGCCCTTGATCGAAGACGCAGCCCAGGCGGTCTTTGCGCGGTATCGTGAGCGCTTTCTTGGCACAATCGGTCAACTTGGGTGTCTCAGTTTCCATCACACAAAGAACCTCGGGTGTGGAGAAGGGGGCGCGCTGCTCACGAATGACGACACGCTGGCCGCGAAAGCTGAAATCATTCGCGAAAAAGGCACAAACCGCTCGGCCTTCCTGCGTGGACAGGTGGACAAATACACATGGGTTCGAGTTGGCAGCAGTTACGTGCTGTCCGACGTTCTGGCGGCAATTCTGCAACAACAACTCGCCAAACAATCGTGGATCAAATCGAAGCGAGCTGAACACTGGCTTTTCTACCGACACCGCTTTGACGAGTTGGAAAAGGCCGGGCTCATTGAGTTGCCCGAGACGCTTCCTGAGGTAACGCCGAACTATCATCTATTTGTGGTGTTCACCAAGAACGCGACGGCCCGCGACTTGGTAATTTCGAGGCTCCGTTCGGCTGGAATCGGTGCGACTTTTCACTATATTCCCCTGCATTCGTCTCCATTCGGAAGTACGCTCGGCGCTCCCCAGGAGCTACCAGTCACCGACGATTACGCAGCCCGGCTCATCAGGTTGCCTCTCTATCCGACGCTTTCCGACGCCGATCGGGCGCGCGTCGCTGATGCGTTCGTCGCCGCAGTAACGGAATACGCATGACGCCAAACCAGAACGCGCGGGTTGCGCTCGTTACAGGGGGCAGCGGACAATTGGGAACAGCGTTCTGCCGCGCCCTCCGACGCGGGAGTTACCGAGTCTATGGCGGCGATCTGGTCCGCCCCGTCGCTGGTGACTCGGAAGACATCGGCCATGTCCACCTGGATGTGCGCGATCCCATTTCTGTCGACGCAGGTGTCAGCGACGTGATTGCGCGGGAGGGCCGCCTTGACCTCCTCATCAACAACGCCGGGGTGGCCGTGTTTACCCCGTTCGATCAGCGGACCGTTGACGAGTACCGGTTCGTGTTCGACGTGAACGTCCTAGGCTCGATTCTCTGCACGAACGCGGCGGCAGGCGCGATGAAGCGCCAGTCTACGGGCGGGGTCATCGTGAATATCGCTTCCGTGTACGGCATTGTCAGCGGCGATCCGCGCATCTACACCGATTGTGCCCGGAGAACGTCAGAAGTCTACGCGGGTTCAAAGGCTGCGATCATTCAAATGACCCGCTACTGGGCGGTTCACCTTGCCCCGTTCAAGATACGGGTCAATAGTGTCAGCCCCGGCGGGGTCTACGCCGGCCAAGGAACCGATTTTGTCCAGCGGTACAGCGACAAGACACCATTGGGCAGGATGGGAGAAGCCGACGACATGGCGGGAGCCGTCGTCTACCTCGCGTCCGACGCAGCCGCTTACGTGACAGGCCAGAACCTCGTCGTCGACGGAGGGTTCACAATTTGGTGAGTCAGCACGTGTCGCTGGCGCTGCCGGTTTCAACACTGATCGACCGGGGCGATCCTTCGCTGGTGGGCACGCTTCTCAGGCTCGCACGTGTTCTCGAGGTTCGCGACCACAGCCAGACAATACAGAATCGGTCTCACCGCATCATCTATCATTCGGACGCGAGCATCGTCGTAGACTTCTCCGACGAGCAAGTGGCGCACCTTGCCCGAATCGTGGGTGAGTACTCGGATATTGAGATGGTCTCGTTTCATGTCGCGTCCTGTTACAACCGGCCGAAGCTTATCGATGGCAGATTCGTGCCGAGCGGGCGGAGACGGCGACGATTAGAGATGCTGGAGACCGCGTCAAAGAACCTCGCGCGGGTTGCCGGGATGCTGCCGGAAGGGACGAGCGTCGCGATTGAGAACAACAACTACTTTCCGACGGGCGCGTATGAAGACGTGTGCGATCCTCAATTTCTGACGGACCTGACGCGCGAGGGAAACCTCGGATTCGTGTTCGATTGGAGCCACGCTCAAATTAGCGCCGCGCATCTCGGCGTTCAAGTGAGCGATTACATCACGCAACTGCCACTCACCCGGACGGTGCAGGTTCACATTAGCGCGCCAAAGGAAACCGGCTCGGGCTGGGTCGATGCGCACAGCCTCCCGCCCATAGAGGATGTCGTCGCTGGCGCGCGATGGACAGCGCACGCGACAGGTCTACGTTACGTGACGCCGGAGTACTACCGAGACATTTCGGCGTTGATCAAGTTCTGCCGGTCGGTCGCGGCGAGCCACGCCTGGAACGTGGTTTAGCAGGGAGAGTGGTCGTCAGATGAGCGCGCGCCGAAGATGAGCGCAGACCGCGAGCGTTTGGGGTACCCGTGGGAGAACAGATTATGAACAGCATCAATGTGGCGGGAAGGAATATCTCGCGGACATCTCCGACATTCGTCGTTGCAGAGATTGGTTTGAATCACAACGGTGACGTGTCGATTGCCGAGCAATTGGTGGATCAGGCTGTCAAGTGCGGTGCCGACGCCGTCAAGTTCCAGACGTACCTGACCGAAAAACGCGTTCCGGTCACGCATCCGCTGCAGGGATTGCTCAAGGGCTGTGAACTCAATTTCGACGCGCACCAGCGCCTGAAGGCACTGGCCGATCGACTGGGCGTCGTGTTCTTTTCAACCCCGTTTGACATCGAAAGTGTCGCGCTGCTTCAAGCCCTGGACGTGCCGGTGTTCAAGGTGGCGTCGTTCGACATCAACCACCAAGAGTTGCTCCGCTGTATTGCGGCGACGAAGAAGCCCGTCTTCCTCTCTCGTGGCGCGTCCAACGAACAGGAGCTGTCCCGTGCAATTGGGACACTTACAGCTGAGGGAAGTCCAATCGCTCTGCTGCATTGTGTGTCCGCCTACCCGACGGCTCTGAATGACGCTAATCTGCTTGCGATCCACAGCCTGGCCCTGAAGTATGAATTCCCAGTGGGGTACTCCGACCACACCCTCGGTGTACGGGCGGCGACGTGGGCCGTGGCGGCCGGGGCGAGGCTGATCGAGAAACACTTCACATTGGATCGCAACATGGAGGGACCCGACCACGCGATGTCGGCAGACCCGATCGAGTTCAAGGCGCTCGTCCAGTCTATTCGCCAGGTCGAGCAAGCGCTCGGCGACGGCGCTCTATGTCCGGGTGCGGCGGAGGCTGGGATTGCACCGTTCCGGCGGTATTCCTCGTAAACAAATCCTGGAGGGCGGCATGTCTACGGAGTTTCGAACACCGAGCGACGACGGCGAATTCACGAGACGCATCCACGCCGTCATCCCGGGCGGGGCGCACACATATTCGCGGGGGGACGACCAACTTCCAGAGCTCGCACCACGCTGCTTCGTGCGTGCGAAGGGCGGACGGGCATGGGACCTGAACGGTCGCGAGTTCGTCGATTGGGGCATGGGCATCAACAACGTGCTGATCGGTCATGCCGAGAACGCCATTGACGAGGCTGCGTTCGAATCGGCGCAACGTGGGCAGGCACTGACCCGTCCTAGCATCGGGGAATTGCAGTTGGCCGAGACCCTGATCGCCGTGTTTCCCGGAATGGAAATGGCCAAGTTCGCGAAGAACGGCTCGGACGCCAACCTCGCGGCCATTCGATTGGCGCGGGCGATCACGGGCAAGAAACTCATTGCCTTCGATGCCGCCGCACCCTTTCTGGGCATTCACGACTGGTTCATCGGCTCGACGGTGATGAATGCCGGGGTGCCCGAGGCCGTCCAGCGATTGAGCGTGCCATTCCGGTTCAACGATTTCGAGAGCATGCGCGGGATGTTTGAGCTACACGGGGCCGACCTTGCGATCGTGGTGCTCGAAGTGTGCCGGGACATTAAGCCCGCTTCCGGCTTCCTGGAAGAACTGCGCACTCTCTGCGACAGGTTTGGAACACTTCTGCTTTTCGACGAAATCGTAACCGCTTTCAGGTATTCCCTCCGCGGGATGTACGCCGAATACGGAGTCATCCCCGACTTTCTGTCGCTGGGAAAAGGCATGGCCAACGGCTACGCGCTCAGCGCACTTCTGGGAAAGCGGGAGTGTATGATGCGCGCCGGATTGCATCACACCGCGGAACGCGTCTTCATCCTTTCGACTACAAATGGACCGGAGCAGAGCGCCCTTGGCGCGGCGTTGGCGACGATCGACTTCTACGGCGGCCACGACGTCATCGGTCAGATCCGGCACACCGGCGGGCGATTGACAGATATTGTTGACGCAGCGGCTCGAGAAGCCGGCATTGAAGGCCACGTCACAGCTCGAACCGATTACGCCTGTCGTCCTCTGCTCGTCGTCAGAGATGCGCGCCGGGAGGTGTCTGCCTCCTACAAGACATTGATGCAACAGGAACTCGCCCGACACGGTGTGTTTCTGCCATGGGTCTGCCCATGCTTCCGGCATACTCAACAGGATCTCGATCGGACCGAGGAAGCAATGGTGTCTGCCACGAGGGTGGTCGCGAACGCTCTCTCCGACGGGAGCGTCGAGAAGCACTTGGTGGGCTCCCCATCCAAACCCGTGTTCCGCCGGTACAACTAGAACTCCGCCCCGTGCTTGCCGGCACGAGCCATGCGTGTCGGTGTTTCCGGTCAAGCTGAAAGACGGCATGCCTTCCCGGCTTCGGCCGCAAGGCTGGCCGGTGCCAGACGAAGACAGTCGCGTCAACTTCGCTACGCGCACCCAGTTCCCCATTCTCGGTTCGTGTGTCGTTTGACAAGTCGCGAGGTCGTTCCAATATGCCGCGTAGCTCCCCCTCGACAATTGCCGTCCATCGGGAACTCGAAATGGCCGATGGCGAATCCGGCGAAGCCATTGTCGCGGAACTTCGTCGTAGAGGCTACCGCCTGATCGATGTGGCCCAGGGCAGTGTCAGCCCTGACGACGTCGATCTGCACCTGGTGCTGTGGAGCCAGGGCCGCAGCGAGCAACTGAGCCGGAACCCGCAACACGCCCCGGTTGTGTTTGTCGGCCCGTCCATTGCCGGAGTCCCCTGCGACGCCACGGTCGTCATCGGTCGCGCGCTCGCCACGGTCGACGCAGAGAAGGCCGCCGATGAAGTGCTCTCTTGGAAGAGGCTGCCGTGGGACACGCATTTCTTCTCACGATCGATCGGCACGGTCACGAGGCGCCGGATCACCCGCAAACTGGCATCGTTCATCGAAGCTGATTGTGAGAGAGCCGGGATTGAATGCCTGTACTATCTCGCCGATTGCCACGACCAGGAGAGCGTTATCGCAGCCGAAGCCCACGGGTTCACGTTTGTTGACATTCGTTTGACGTTTGAAACCGACCTGGACGCGGTACAACCACATTCGGACTTTGGCCACGTCCGTCTGAGTGTACCCACCGACATTGATCGCCTCAGTGCGATTGCGGGAAACAGCTATGCGGTGTCACGCTACTATTTCGACAAGCATTTTCCGGAGGCGATCTGCAAGCGATTCTATTCGGAATGGCTCGAGAAGAGTTGCCGCGGATACGCAAGCGCCGTGCTGGTGGCCACCGACCAGAACGAGCCCATGGGTTACGTCACCTGCCAGATTCGAGATAACGCGACAGGGGCGATCGAGCTCGTGGGTGTATCGGAACAAGCACGAGGACGCTCGTTCGGCAAGGCACTAGTCCAGGCCGCGTTGGACTGGTTTCGATCGCAGGGCATGAGGCGAGCAACGGTTGTCACGCAGGGCCGAAACCACGGCGCCCAGAGACTCTACCAACGGTGCGGATTCGTGACCGCCGAGACAGCCCTGTGGTACCACCGGTGGTTCCTATCGGCCGACGAGTGAGAGGGCTCGTGCAAACTTCGCTTCACCAGATCGTCGACAAATGAACGGGAACGCGACCGTTGGTGTCATCCAGGCCCGAATGGGTTCCACTCGGCTGCCTGGCAAGGTGCTCGCGCCGACAGACTGCGGGCCGCTCCTCTCATTGATGTTGGCGCGTGTTCGCCGAAGTCGTACGGTGCGCCGTTGGATTGTAGCGACCACGACCCAAGCCGCAGATGATGCCATCGTCGCACTGTGCGGCGAACAGGATACCGAGTGCTTCAGAGGATCGACCGATGACGTTCTCGATCGGTACTATCAAGCGACCAAGGACGTGGGCGCTGAGGTCGTCGTCCGATTGACGGCAGACTGCCCCCTGGTGGATCCAAACCTCATCGATAAGTGCGTCCAGACGTTGTCCGATCGACGACTGGACTTTGTCAGCACAACGGTTCCACCGCCAGGAACCTACCCCGAGGGAATGGACATCGAGGCGATGTCGTTCGAGGCCCTGGAGCGCTCATGGCACCGGGCCCAGTTGCCGTCGGAGCGCGAGCATGTAACTTTTCGTATCTGGAAAAACCCCACAGAGTACAACGTCGTCCGGCTCGACTCACCAACGGACCTGTCCTGGTTGCGATTGACGGTTGACTACCCGGAAGATCTGGAAGTGATCAGGCGCGTGGTCTCGGCATTCCGTGACACGATCTACACGCTGACGCTGGCCCAACTCGTGGAGTGGTTGGCAGCCAACCCCGGCGTCTGGCACATGAACGCCCATCATGAATTTGGGGTAGGTTGGAAGCCTGCGCTCGCAAAGGACGGGCAGGTGGGCCGGAAACCGTGACAACAAGTCCCGCCCCCCGCCCAGGCGCTGGTCGCTCCAGTCGCGTCACACCGACCCGGTTGTGACCGCCGATCAGGGAGTTCACGCGTCGTAACAACCACGTCGGCCTCCACCCGCCTGGTGAATCCCGCGCCAAGCCGCAACAAGAGCGGGCAAAGAGAAGATTCATCCGAATGACAGATCGCCGCTTGCCCGACAAGAACCTTTGATACCCCAGAACAACTGGCCTGTTCTGAACCACCAACCGACCAATAAGGATCTGTGTGAGGCGAGCGCCAGACGATGGCGGGCGCTGGAACACCACGCCGTTCCGCCCGGAGATCGCGTGGGGCCAAGGCCCCGGAATGGCAGTTCCCGGAATCCGGAGATCGTCGTGTGAGACACCTCATCACAACAGCAGACGAGCGTTGTTGGAAGTTCGATCGGCCCGTCCTGTTTCTGGGTGAATGGTGTCGACGGTATGACCGGAGATCGGTCTGGGAGCGCATGGACGCGGCTGTCGCCGAGCCATACGGCCTGGCAAGCGGACAGAAGATTCACGATCTCGCGTATGTTCAGGAGTTGTCCAATCAACTACTCGCGGAACTGGCGGAAACGCTCAACCGCCTCCATCAGACACGTCACAGCGTCCGTTTCTGGAACATTGCGCTCGGGCGTTGGCTTCAGCGATACGTGGCGGTCGCGTTCAACCGATACTTCACCCTGGAACAGACACTGGCGAATCACTCGGTTTCTTGCACCACGGTCCTGGACGCGAGCGCCTACCGTCTTGCCACCCCAGACTCATTGGCGTTCATTCGCGCATGTAATGACGACGTCTTCAACGGGGGCGTCTACGCCAGCATCTTGAACTTCTGGGGCACATTGACCATGGAACCGGCTGCCGGTGCCGGGAATGGGCCCGATGACGGCTCTCGAGCCGTGGTGTCGCGATCGGCCGAGCTCAGCGTCAGGCGTGTGGTGGCCGACCTCGTTGGTCGATTACTACGTGCTTTCAGTCGGGACGGCGATGCCTTCGTAATCAACACCTATCTCCCCAAGATCGAGGAGATGGCGCTGCAAGTCGCGTTGGGCCAGTGTCCGCAACTCTGGCAGCGGCCGATGGTCCGAACCATCGAACGCGATCCAGTTCGGCGAGAGCCGTTGCGTCTCGACCATGCGAGTCACCGCGGATTCGAGCGATACGTGAGGCTGCAACTGCCGGATATGATTCCAACCTGCTATCTCGAGGGGTACAGGGAACTGGAGCGCCACGCTCAATCTGTGGGTTGGCCCGCACGGCCAAAATTCATCCTGACGTCCAACAACTTCGACACGGACGAGGTGTTCAAGATCTGGACCGCCTCAAAGGTCGAAGAGGGAACCCCGTACTTCGCTGGCCAGCACGGAAATAACTACGGCACCCTTCTCGGGAGCCAGAAATGGCCCGAAAGAACGACCACCGACGGATTCTTCACCTGGGGATGGACCGACGACAACCCTCGCACCATCCCCGCATTCATCTTCAAGCGCGCTGGGCGTCAAGAACACGCTCGCCCGTCCCCGGCCGGCGGCTTGCTGCTCATTGAACTCCACGTCCCTGACCAGGTGGAGGTGTGGGACGCCGTGTTCGAGTTCGGGATCTACCAGGACGAGCAGTTTCGATTTGCGCGCGCGCTGCCTGCGGAGATCCGGGCAGCGCTGACCGTCCGCCTGCACGCAGAGCATCGGCACCAGGCGTGGTTCGATGAAGAACGGTGGCAGGCGCATGACGCGAACGTGCGCATCGACCAGGGAATGGAACCGATCAGCCGACTGATTGCGCACAGTCGCCTTGTAATCCACTCGTACGACTCGACCGGCCTGTTGGAAACACTCTCCGCGAACGTCCCGACGATCTGTTTCTGGCATGGAGGTCTGGATCATCTGCTTCCGAATGCGAAGGCGTACTACGAAGCACTCAGGTCCGGCGGCATCCTGGCGGACAGCCCCGAGCAGGCCGCCGAATGGGTGGCCCAGCGTTGGGATCGCGTCAGCGAGTGGTGGTCCAGCCGGACGGTGCAGGACGCACGCAGCACCTTCTGCCAGCAGTGGTGCCGATCGGAAGCGAGGCCGGTGCGCAGGATGAAACGACTGCTGACCGATGCCATCGGTTCGCGTGCGTCGGCTGGCAGCAGAACTGAAACAGCGGGCCGGGCGGGCTGATGGACACGGCAAAATCGTATCTTCCTAACTACCTGCGCACCTATCTATGGCAATGCCTGTCGATCGTGACGGGTTTTCTCTCGATGTTTGTCGTGGTTCCGAGATTGTCGTCGAACCACGCGATGTTTGGGATCTACAGCATTTGCGTGTCAGTCACGATTCTCGCGTCCTATGCCGACTTAGGCTTTCTGAGCGCGGGCTATCGATATGCCAGCCAGAGCTATGCCACCCACGACATGAAGCGCGAAGTGCAGGTGGTAGGGTTCGTCGCGTTCGTGCTGTCAGCCTTCGTCGCGCTGTATGCGCTGTTCGTCGCGTTTCTGGCGACGAACCCGACGCTGCTGATTGCCAACCTGTCGAGTTCCGACGAGGCGTCGGCCGCTTCGGCAATGCTCTGGACGTTGGCGGCGTTCTCTCCGGGGATAGTCTTGCAGCGAGTACTGCAGATCATCTACGGCGTGAGAATCGAAGCATATGTCGATCAGCGGATCAGCACCATCGGCAATCTCGCCAAGATCGCGTCTGTGTACCTCTTCGTCAGCCCCACGGGTTACAACATCGTCGGGTATTTCTTTTCCTGTCAAGTGATCACGCTGCTGTGCAGCCTCACGTCATTGGGGGTCGCGCGGGTCCGGTACCACTACGATTTCCATCTATTCGTTCGCTCGTTCAGGTTTTCCCCAGAGATCTTCAAAGACACCAGGCGGCTGGCGCTCAATTCGCTCTTCGCGACGTTTGCGTGGGTCCTCTACTACGAGCTTGATGCTGTGGTGATCGGAAAGACGCTGGGCCCAGACAGGTTGGCGCTGTATGCCGTCGCCTTCTCGCTGGCCACGTTCTTCAGAAGCCTCACGTCCATCATCTACGCTCCTTTCATGGCGAGAATCAATCACCTGGTTGCATTGCGAAGCGAAGACCGTCTTCGGGCATTGTATCGTCGCGTGATGGTGGTCACGGAGCCAGCCTCGTTGTTTCCCGTGATCAGTCTCGTGCTCCTCATGCGGCCGTTTGTCTTCTCGTGGGTCGGCGGCAACTATGCCGAATCAGTCGTCATCGCACAGATGCTCATTCTGATCTTCGCCGGCGCCTTCAGCTCGAACCCCGCGAGCTATCTCCTCGTGGCCCAGGAGCGCATCCGGGAGCTGTACATCGTGAACGCGGTGTCCCCCATCATCTTCTGGGCAGGGATCCTGATGACATGGCATGTCCTGGACATCGCGGCCTTCGGGCTCTTCAAGCTAGTGGGGGCCGTGCCCGTGCTGATCTGGAGTCTCGGGATTTCCATTCGATGCGTGAGCAGGGGCGGGAAGGAGTTCGTCCGGGAAGTGCTCGGTCCGGCGATCGTCCCGTGCCTGTTCCTGATTATCATCTTGTGGAATGTCGAGGGGTTCATGCCGATGGCAAAGAGCCAGATCAATGTCGCCATCGTTGTGGGCACTGGCGCGGCCGCCTCGAGTCTGGCGTTGCTCCTGTACTACTGGGGATCGAGGGAATTCAGAGAAGCCGTCGCCGATATCCTTAAGGTCAGTTTCTCGAGACCCAAGGTCGAAGCGGCCGCGGTATGACCGTGAACCAGCGCGAGAAACCTGCAGGACGTTCGCAGCGCGGATTCGAAAAAGCCAGCCACGTTGTTACGCCGATCTCATCGGCGAACGTGAGTGGCCGGCGCGTCCTCGTGACAGGGGCGCCGGGATTCATCGGGAGCCACCTCGTGCCCGCTCTCGTCGATGCCGGCGCCAGAGTCACGACGGCGTCGCTCGTTGCTGAGACCGAGGCCGGGGCCAGCCATGTCACGGTGGACCTCAGGGACGCCGGCGCATGTGATCGCCTGCTCGAGGCGCTCCAGCCGGAGTTCATCTATCATCTCGCGGCGTCACGCGATCGGACGGCGGACCTCGCGGCGTTGAGGAGCATCTCCGAGACCAACCTCTTCGTGACCGCGAATCTCTTCGGTGCCGCGTCGAACGTGAGCGCCCTTCGGACGATTGTCGTGCTCGGCACGGCCGAGGAATACGGCGACAATGTCCCGCCGTACACCGAAACCATAAGAGAGGCGCCCATCAGCATCTATTCGCTGTCGAAAGTGTTCTCGACCCACGTGGCGCAATTCATGAATCGGGTGCACCACGTTCCGTGCGTCGTGATCCGCCCCAGCGTGGTGTACGGACCTGGGCAGGCCAGGGACATGTTCCTGCCCGCGCTGATTGGCACGATCGCCGCGGGCCGGCCGTTCGAGATGACGCGGGGAGAGCAGACCAGGGACTTCATCTTCGTCTCCGATCTAATAGACGCATTGACGCGCGCCTCCGTGTGCCGGTCGGGCGAGTTGTTGAACATCTCGAGTGGTGTCCCGATCCGCATAGTCGATCTCGCGCTGAAGGTGGGCCGTCTGCTGGGGAGGGAAGACCTCATCCGCGTCGGAGCCCTGGATTACCGACCTGCAGACATGATGGACTATGCCGTCGACAGTACGCTGGCTCGCCAGACCCTCTCCTGGGCGCCGAGGGTGTCCATCGATGCTGGCCTCGCGATGACGGTTCCTGCCTATTCATAAGACGCCGTCTCGTGACGAAGCCCAGGCTGCACGTTCACTCCGACTGCCAGTTCTTCAGCGGTGCCGAGAACATGGTAGGCAACCTCGTGGGGAGTGACGCCTTGCGAGAGCAGTTCGACGTGAGTTTCAGTTACCGTTACACCCTCGAGTACGAGCGTGGGTTCCGCAGCCGAGTCTCCACACCGGTGCCGACGTTCCCGCTGAGACTCCGTGACACCGCCACGTTGATGGAGTTGACCGGAAGCCTGCCCAAAATCGTCGACAGGGGTTGGAAGTTGCTCCTGTTCCTTCTTCAGGTTCGCTACTTCTTTCTTCTCTGGAACACCGCGATTTTGTGGCGGTTCTTTCGCCGGGAGCGCGTCGATATTCTCCACGTGAACAACGGTGGTTACCCGGCAGCCTACTCCTGCAACGCTGCCGTGCTGGCAGCCAGGCTGGCCGGCATTCGCCGGATTGTCTACGTGGTGAACAACATCGCCCAACCGTACGCGTCACCCCTACGGTGGACGGACTATCCCATCGACCGGCTCGTCGCTGGCACGGTCACGGTATTCGTGACCGGTTCTGGTTTTGCCGCGGACGCCCTCAGGCGAGTGCTTCGGCTTCGTGTCGAGCAGGTCCGGACCATTCAGAACGGCATCGCTCCGCGACGGCTCCATGAAGATCGGGGAGCGGTGCTGGAGCGCCTTGGTCTGGCTCCCGACCGCACGTTGCTCGCGGTCATCGCGGTCATCGAACAACGCAAAGGGCACGCGGTTCTCATCGAGGCCATGCGCGTCATGCGAGGCCGACTAGATCCGTCCGAGATGCCGATGCTGCTCATCGAGGGCGTGGGTTCGAAGTTGGCGGAAGTGAAGGCTCTCATCCGGAAGCATGCGCTCGACGACTGCATTCACTGTCTCGGCTCCGAAGAACACGTCTTCGACCTAATGAACACGGTCGACGTGATCGTGTTGCCGTCTATTTCCCACGAGGATTTCCCGAATGTCATACTCGAGGCGATGAGTCTCGGAAAGTCCGTCGTGGCGAGCCGGATTGCCGGCGTGCCCGAACAGGTCACAGACATGGAGTCCGGGATTCTCATCAAACCGGGAGACGCAGGCGCGCTGGCCGAGGCACTCGTCCGCCTGGTCAGAAACCCAGGGCTGCGCCGCACTCTCGGCGATAATGGCCTTGAACGGTTCAAGGCGCACTTTCGCGAGGACCTGGCCGTGTCGCGATACATGGCGCTCTACGAGGAATTGTGCACGGGAGCGCTCCATGCGGTGCAGAATGTGGCGTGAGGAGCGAGATGTGCCCTTCTTCACGACCCCGGGGCGTATCCGGGTGCCGCTGTGGTCAACACGAAGACAGAACAAACTGCGGGTGGGGCGTTGAAAACTGTCATTCTCTGTGGCGGCTACGGCTCACGGATTCGCGACGTCGCCGACAACATTCCGAAGCCGATGATCCCGATCGGCCGCCAGCCGATTCTGTGGCACATCATGAAGTACTACGCCGGGTTCGGCTACAGGGACTTCGTGCTGTGCCTGGGCTATCAGGGCCAGGTCATCCGCGACTTCTTCCTGAACTACGAGGCGCACACGCAGGACGCGACGATCGTGCTCGGTCGCGGGGGTCAGGTGCAGTACCTGACCAACCACGATGAAGCCGATTGGCGAGTCACGCTGGCCGACACTGGTCAGGACGCGATGACAGGAGCGCGAGTGCGCAAGATCAAGAAGTACATCGCGAGCGACGAGGAGTTCTTGCTCACCTATGGTGATGGCCTGGGCGACATCGACATCGACAAGTTGGTGGCCTTTCACCGCGCGCACGGAAGGATCCTGACGATTACCGGGGTGCGTCCCCCAAGTCGGTTCGGCGAATTACGCGCGACAGACGATGGTGTGGTCGTGGAGTTCAACGAGAAGCCGCAGGCTACAGCCGGACGGATCTCAGGCGGGTTCTTCGTCTGCCGCCGTGAGTTCTTCGACTATCTCAACGAGCAGGAAGACCTGGTGCTGGAGCAGGAACCCATGGCTCGCCTGGTCGCCGATCGCCAGATGTGCGTCTTCGAGCACGACGGCTTCTGGCAGCCGATGGACACGAGCCGCGAATACCAGTTTCTCAACTCGCTCTATGCATCGGGGAATGCACCGTGGGTTCGATAGACATGAGGGACGTGCTGGCCTCGTTCTCGGGCAGACGGGTTCTCGTCACCGGCCACACAGGCTTCAAGGGCAGTTGGCTGGCATTCCTGTTGAAGGAGCTCGGCGCCGATGTCATGGGCTGCGCCCTGCCGCCCGAGCCACGCCCCAGCCATTTCGAGCTGCTTCACCTCGAAGACAGCATCCAGCATGTCGTGCTCGACATTCGTGACGCCCCCGCGATCCGGGCCGCGGTCCAGTCGTTTCAGCCCGAGTATGTGTTTCACCTGGCTGCTCAGGCGCTCGTGCGGAGATCGTACGAGGACCCCGTCACGACCTTCGGTACGAACGTCATGGGAGGGGTCAACCTGCTCGAGGCGGTGAGGCACTGCAACTCCGTGCGTTCGCTCGTCTTCATCACCTCGGACAAGTGTTACGAGAACGTCGAATGGGTGTGGGGGTATCGGGAGAACGATCGCCTCGGTGGGCACGATCCCTACAGCGCCTCGAAGGCCGCCGCCGAGGTGGCATTTTCCGCCTACGCGCGTTCCTTCCTGTCGTTACTGCCCAATCTGGGTGCGGCCACGGCTCGGGCAGGGAACGTGATCGGAGGGGGCGACTGGGCGGCGGACCGTATCGTGCCGGACTGCGTCAGGGCCGCAGGAATGGGCGTCCGGGTGCAACTACGCAATCCGCAGGCGACCCGTCCCTGGCAACACGTGCTGGAGCCCATCTCGGGTTACCTGCTGCTGGCCGCCCGGCTCCGCGACGAGCCCACGAGCTATGGCGGCTCCTGGAACTTCGGCCCGTCGAGCTCTGATGTCCGGACAGTCGAGGACGTGGCCGTCGCGGTTTCTCAAGCGCTCGGCCAGGAGCGCCCGGACACGACGCAGGCAGAACCTGGCCACCACGAGGCGCAACTGCTTCAACTCAACTGCGACAAGGCGCACCACCTGCTCGGCTGGCGGCCCAGGTGGAGCCCCGACAAGACGCTGGCTGCGACGGCCGGCTGGTACAAGGCGGTGCTGGGTGGCCAGGAGGCCAGGGCGGTCACGCTCGCACAGTTGCGCGACTACTTTCCGGAGTGGACATGATTGATGGAGTAGTCGTCACGCCGTTGCCTCAGTTCTTCGACGAGCGCGGAAGCATCATGCACATGCTGCGCGAGGACTCACCCGTCTTCTCCAGGTTTGGCGAGATCTACTTCTCGTGCACGCACCCGGGTGCGATCAAGGCCTGGCACCTGCACAAACGCATGACGCTCAATTACGCCGTCGTCTTTGGCGAGATCAAGTTCGTCCTGTACGACGATCGCCCGGACAGCCCGACCCGTGGATCGATTGACGAGTTCTTCCTCTCCCCGAGGAACTATCAGCTCATCACGGTTCCCCCGCTCATCTGGAACGGGTTCAAGGGCATCGCCAGTCACTCGACGATCGTCGCCAACTGTGCCACCTTGCCGCACGATCCTGATGAGCTCGAGCGCAGACCGCCGTTCGACCCGAGTATCCCGTACGACTGGGGCATCAAGCACAAATAGGTCTCGAGCGCTCGATCGGGCTGACAAGCGTCCACTCCGACCGGATTATGCGACTACTGGTGACCGGCGCGTCCGGCCTGATCGGCGGGAGGCTGATCAGGTTCCTTCTCGAGAGAGGCGGCGTGACGATTCGCGCGGCCAGCCGGATCGCGCGAGCCTGGCCGGCCGGGGTCGAAGGCTGTGTCGCTGACATCGGGCGGCCCGCAAGCCTGGCGGATGCATGTCGCGGGGTCGACGCCGTGATCAATCTCTCATCGATGTCTGAGCGGGCCTGTTGTCTGGACCCCGCCGAGGCGCTGCGGGTCAACGCGGGTGGGACACTGGCCCTGGCGTCAGCCGCTGCCGGCGCGGGCGTGACGCGATTTGTCCAACTGTCGACCTACAAGGTGTACGGCGACAACCCGAGCGGGTGCGTGACGGAGGAGACACCGCCCAAGCCCCGTTCGCACTACGCGATCACGCACCGAACAGCCGAGGACTACGCGCAATCCCAACACCCCAACTGCGTCGTCTTCCGCCTCGCGAACGGCTTCGGCGCGCCGGCCGGGCCCTCCGCGGACGGCTGGCAGATCATCGCGAATGAGCTTTGCAAGGAGACCGTCGTCCGGAGACAGATCACCATACGGAGTTCGGGGCTTGCATGGCGCAATTTTGTGCCCATGCCAGACATCGTCGGCGCGCTGCACGCCTCGATCACGAGTCTTGCGCCCGGGACATACAATCTCGGTGCATCTTCTTCCATGACCCTGCGGGATCTTGCTGCCCGCGTCGCGCGGGTGAGTGCCAACGCGCTGGGAATCCGCCCGGCTTTGACGTTTGGCCCCGTCGATCCTGGTGGCGCACCGGCCCCGCTGGACTACCGCACCGACAAACTCCTCGATGCGGGCTATGGCCTGATTGCCTCATTCGACGATGAGTTGCTGGCCACGCTCCTGGCTGCCAGCGCGACATTCAGACCGGACCGCAATGACTAAGCCGCCCCGCGTGTCGGTGTTGATGACGGTGCACAACGGCGCCCCGTATATCCGGGAGGCGATCGACAGCATCGTCAAGCAGACCTTTGAGGACTGGGAGTTGATCATTGTCGAGAACGGTTCGACGGATGATTCGCCAGCCATCGTGGCGTCCTACACAGATCCTCGGATTCGCACGACCTGGTTGACGAAGGACGCCGGGCGGACAGCAGCATTGAGGCTGGCATTTGATCTGGTCCGGGGGACGTATATCGCAGTGCTGGATGCCGACGATCGCTCGCACGCTGCGAGGCTCGCCAGACAAGTCGCGCTACTGGATGAACAGCCTGACGTCGTTCTGGTCGGCACCTGGGCGCACCATATCGACGAAGTCGGACACTTCGTTGACCGGTGGACAGTGCCAACCGAGCCGAAAGCCCTCTATGAGTGGTTCGGGTGGGGAAACCCGATCGTCCACTCCTCGGCAATGTACCGGGCGGCAGTGGCTTCGGCCGTCGGGGGGTACCCCATGGAATGTCCGTATGCCCAGGACCTGGCACTGTGGTTACGCATTCTGCGCCACGGCCGGGTGGCCGTGATTGGCGAGTACCTGTGCGACCGGCGCGTGTCATCGGCGAGCTTAACGGGCAAATCGCAGTTTCGGGTCGATGTGGCGCGTGACACGCTGGCGCTTCTCCGCTATGCCCGGGAGCACCTGACGCTCGGGAGAGAGAGCCTGCGACGGAATCGGGAACGGACGGCGATTACCTCGGTGAAGTATGGCTTCGCCTTGTGGCAGGAACGCCAGTTGCTGGGGGCCTGTCTGGCAATCGGGCACGGGCTATTCGCCGATCCGATGGCACTGCTCCGGCAGAGCGGCCTCTCAAGGCACTGAGTGCGATGACCAAGAAGCCGAACAGATGGTGGACGCCCTCACTGTCGTGGCTCCTGCTCCTCGTGTTGATATTCCAGACATCGCTCCTGCCCGACATCCTTGGGTTGCGTGGAACCGCTCGCGTCGCGAACGCGATTGCCTTGAGTGCGTTCCTGATCATGATCCTGGGAGCAAATTACCGAAGGGTCTCTGAGTCGGTGTTCTTCTTCTTCTTGCTCCCCGCTGGTCTTGTTCTGTTGGGCTACGCCATCAACATTCTCCGAAGCCTGGACTCTCAGGCCCTCGGTCGTCTGGGCATGCTGCTCCCGTGGTGTGCAGCCTTGTCGGTACCCTTCATGCCGTCGTACAGCCTCGCGGCGTCGTGGCTGGTCTTCTATCGTTTCATGTTGATCTCCTCAGTGATCTCCTGTGTGGAGTACTGGGCCGTGTTTACCGGGCACCTGGCGACGAAACCGATTGAGACGGTCTACGGCAGCTTCAACACGGGAATATTCACGACTTACCTTAGAACGCCGGACGGCAGCCCGCACTTCAGGATGCACGGCGTATTTCCCGAGCCAGGTACGTTGGCGATGTGGTTGTTGCCTGCGATTGTTTACGCCCTCGTGTTCCGGAAACGCTTTGGGCTGGTGGTTCTTCCGATCGCCTTTTTTCTGTCTTACTCGCTCGGCGGGTTTGCCAGTGCCGCGGTAATGGCGGGCTCCTTCACACTGTGGTGGACGCGGCGCTGGCTCGTCCGCGGGCTGATCCTGGCGGTTATCGCCGTGGGGGTCGTCACCCTGTTCGGTAACTTCTTCGTCCGCAGCTACGACGCCAAGGCGGAATCGGCGACCGTGCGGGAAGAGAATGCCATTCGGTTCTGGAAGACGTTAGGACACCAGATCATGACTCGCCCGCTCGGAACCCCCCTGGTGGGGGCCTCCCTTTCGGCAATTGGAACAGTCGACAGCGATTACTTGGGATCCGATTTCGCGCCGTATACAGCCCTTGTTCTAGGCGGCGTGGGCGCCATGATCGGCTACAGCGTCATAATCTTGGTCGCACTGCTCACCTCGTTGAAGTACCTGGCCAAACCGCGCCCAGACCGCCTCATGGCCTGTGTATTCATCAGCCTGCCGCCGCTCATCATGTTCGTGTTTCAGCGCGTCACGGTTTTCGATTCTCCCCTGTTCGCGTTCCTTGTCGCAGCCCCCCTTATCGCAGCCATTCGGGGCGATTGGGTCGTAGCACCGCGTCAAGTCACACAATCGTACCGAGATCTCCGCGAACAACGAAACACAGAGCGACTCTCGGGGCGTGCTGACTCTTGAGTGACCACCCCCCCCGTTCCCGACGCCGTTCCCAGCGCACACAGAGGCCAGAGTGAGCCAGGATTCCCCGCAGAAATGGGTAGATCGGCTCATTCCGTTAGCGGCCATCGCGTTCCTGTTCCTTCTGGGCGAATCCGCCGCGCGTGTCGCGATTTGGTGGCAGTACGGCAGCGCCAACCATGCGAACCAGGAACAACTCAACTATGCGCCGTTTCTGATCACGGCGGGCGACGAGGCGACATACGCCTACCGACCTCGACGAGAAGGTGTTCCTCGAGTCCTCTGGTGCGGCTCCTCTACCGCACAGCAATTCACGCGCGAGGAACTCGAGGCCGCGTTTGAGCGATTATTCGGTCGCAAGGTCGAGGTGCTCAATCTTTCACAGGGGGGCTACAACTCGAGTCAGGAACTTGTCCAGTTGAGCCTTTACGGAATGCAACTTCAACCGGATCTAATTGTCACCCTTGATGGGATTAACGACATCATCGGAGTCACAAAGACCGGAAAACCAGGCATTCCATACCTCAACATCGCTATCGAGCAGGCACTTACCAACCCAACCACTTTCTGGGTGACACGGTTACTCGCCACTTCACAGTTGGTCAATACTGCGCGGAAGATCGCCGAGCGCCGGCGCGAAGTGGCAGTTGGACTTGACCACGCGTTGATCGACAGCACTGTCGCGCTGTACCGCTCGAACATCACCAAGATTTCACTCCTTGCCAGGGGGATTGGCGCACGACACGTTGCGGTCCTGCAACCGTATCTTTACCTTCGTCAGGGCCCTCCAACGGCCGAACAATCGGTGTCGAAGAACTGGGCCTATCGTAAGCAGTTCATGCCAGGGGCCATGAAGCAACTGAACGGCGCCCTCGAGTCAGTCCAGTGGCCGGACAACGCCAGCTACATCAACGGGTTGACAGCGTTTGATGAAAGTGCCGGCATAATCTGTTTTCGTGACGAAGCACACCTGGAGCCCGAGGGTCGCCGGATCTTGCTTCAACGCATCGTGCATGAACTCGCGCGCCGAGGAGGAAACGAAGCGACTTCCGGTGCCGACCCTGTGTTTCTGCCGGACGTGCCGCGATGACTTTTGTTTCGCTGCCGTTCATTCTCTTCCTCTGCGTGGTCTTCGCGGCGTACTGGACAGCAAATAGACGATCTGTCGGCTCACGGAACGCCGTCCTCATAGTCGCGAACCTCGCCTTTTACGGTTCGTGGAACCCCCAACTCGTTCCGCTGCTGCTTCTGACAATATCGATCGACTACGCCATCGGCCTGAAGATCTCGTCGGCCGAGTCTGAAGCCACGAAAGGAAGATGGCTTGCCGGAGCCTTGCTCCTGAGCCTCCTGCCACTGGCCTATCTCAAGTACTCGACATTCCTCGTTGTTTCGTTGACGGATCTTTGGGAACCATTCGGCGCACAAATGGCTCCTTGGGCGTACCGCGCCATTCTGCCCGTTGGAATCAGCTTCTACACGTTCGCGAAGATGAGCTATCTGGTTGACGTCTACCGAGGGACAATCCCGGCCGAAAGGAACTTCCCGAGATTTGTCGCGTACCTGTCTTGTTTTCCGGTCATGCTCGCCGGGCCGATTGAGCGCGGCACAACGTTGCTGCCCCAACTCAAACGCCGCGCCGAAGTAAACGACGAGGCTTTGAGCGACGGAGTAAGACAATTCCTCTGGGGAGCCCTCAAGAAGGTGGTCGTAGCCGACAATCTCGCATTGATTGTGGACCGCATCTACACCCAGCAGAGCCTGGCGGGCGGTGGGGAACTGGCGATCGGAACGCTGTTCTTCAGCATCCAGATCTATTGTGATTTTTCCGGTTACTCGGATATGGCCATGGGGATAGGTCGACTTCTAGGGATCGAACTCACGCGCAATTTCGCGTATCCGTATTTCTCACGCGACATAGGAGAGTTCTGACGTCGGTGGCACATCTCCCTCTCGTCATGGTTCCGTGATTATGTCTTCTTCCCTTTGGGAGCAAACTACCGTGGCACCCTCCGGTGGTGTCTGAATATCCTCCTTACGTTTGCTGCTTGCGGACTGTGGCATGGGCCCAAATGGACGTTTGTGGCGTGGGGCGTGCTTGTTGGGTTGTATTTCTTCCCACTCATAGCGCGTCCGCCGGGGAAGCGCTCTCGAATCGTCGCGCGAGGAAGACGATGGCCGACACTGCGAGAGATGACGCAAATGGCCTTCACGTTTACGCTTGTTACGTTTGCGTGGGTCTTCTTCCGTGCCGGAAGCGTGAGCAGCGCGTTTGCGTACGTTGGAGCAATGACCTCACGGTCGTGGACGAAATACCCGTTGCTATCTGCGTTTTCACAAGAGCGACACATTGGCATCGCGATGGTCACAGCGGTTGCGATGGCGATAGTCGTGTTTATGGTGGAGTGGTTTCAACGTGACCGCCCGCACGGCCTGTCGATCGAGTGGACGCCGCCTTGGCTGCAATGGTCGGTGTGCTACGCCGTTATCGCTTTGCTGATAACGTGCGCTCCGGAAGAGGCGGTGAAGTTTCTCTATGCTGACTTCTGACGTTGCTCAATGTCGTGGGGAACCTTGCCGGAACCTACTCTCGCGCCTTCGACGTCCGCATAGCCACGGTTCGGCCCATCAACACCCAAGATCCGCACACGTCGGCCCGCGGCATCACCAAAGCGATCTTCACGCAGCCACTCTCGCTGGATCACGTCGCAGGTGGCCCGCCGTCGTCGTGGTATCGCGTGTTGTAGGTGAACGGTGAGGGGAAGTAGATTGCTGATGCCAACGAACGTCAGTCTGGTGATGCTCCCCGCGTGGGGGATCACCGACATTCCTTTGACGCTCGCCTCCCTGGTGAGCTATCTGCGCAGCAAGGGCGTGTCGGTGAGCGTCTTCGACTTCAATGTCGAACTGTACCATCTGCTGTCTCGGTACCGGCACATGTGGGACCTCTCCCACGGTCTCGAGGCCTGGGAGCGGAGCAATTTCGTCGATACGTTCTGGCGAGACAACCAAGCCGTGCTGTCGAGCCTGATAGACGACGTCCTCGAGACGAAGGCCAGGACGGTCGGGTTCTCACTGTTCTGCTCCAATCGGTTGCTGACCGAGCGATTCGCTGCGGCACTCAAGCAAAAGGCGCCCGAAGTCCGGATCGCCTTCGGCGGGCCTGAAGTAGCTTACTTGGGTGACGTCGAGGCATACGGAGAACGGTTTCCCTGGATCGACCACTTCGTCCTGGGTGACGGAGAGGAAGCGCTCACGCGTATCGCGCGCGGTGAGGAGACGCGGCGCATCGTCAATGCCCGCGAGAAGCCTATCAGGCTCGACTCGCTACCTCTGCTCGATTTCTCAGATTTCGACTTCGAGCTCTACCGGGACCCGCATGCTTTCCCCATGTACTCGAGCCGGGGCTGCCCGAACGCCTGCATCTACTGCACAGAACGGACCTTTCTCGGCCGGTACCGCACTCGTTCGGCCGAGCGGATCTTCGAGGACGTCAGGACGCAGAAGGAGCGCTACGGGTCGCTTGAGATGTTCCGGTTTCAGGAATCGACGAGCAACGGTAACGTCCGCGTGTTAGAGCGCTTCTGCGACCTCATGATTGAAGCCAACCTCGGTCTGAAGTGGGCGGTTAACAACGGGATGATCCGCCCCGAGATGGACGCGCGGTTGCTGGCAAAGCTACGCGCTGCCGGATGCGTATTCTTCGACTATGGACTCGAGACCCCGGTCGCAAGTGTGCTGGAGAGCGCCGGGAAGACCCTCGCCCGCGGTGCGGACTTTGAACGGATCATCCGCGACACGCATGACGCAGGCATCGAAGTGGCTATCTGCACGATGTTCGGCCTGCCTGGCGAGACCGACGAGGACTTCCAGGCGCAGATGGACTTCCTGAGGCGCAACCACAGCTATATTTCCGTCATTGCGCCGAGTCTGTGGTTCTGCTACTTCCCCGAGGGGTCGGAGGGATGCAAGAACCCCGAGAAGCACGGGCTTGACCTCGATCTCGGCTCACTCTGGTGGTCAACGGCCGATGGCACCAACACATACCCCATGCGCATGGAGCGTTTCGTACGCTACACCGACCTGATGCAGGAACTCGGCGTGCAATGCATCTTCGGCTACCCGGTCCTGCCGGACCGTCTTGCCCTGCTGAAGGAGTACTACGACGAACTCGTGAGACGGGGGCGAATGAAGGATTTCGAAGCCGCGCAGCGGATGACAGAGGCGCAAAGGATGGAGCCAAGACCTGCTCCTGGAGGCCACATGCTGCGGAACTTACTGAAGAAGGCGATCTACAAGGTTGCACCGGCCGCCATCAAAGGAGCGATCCACGAAAAGGCGCGTGTGCGAGTCCTCGAGAAGCGGCTGAACCGCATGCTCGACACGCGCACACCGCCCGAGAGCGCCGTTGCCGCGCAGCCGGCCGTCCCCGACCGCCGCGCGCACTGATCGCTTGACCGCCGGCGCGCACAGGTGGACTACCCGGCTTGGCGGACGACGATCCTCGGAGAACCGCCCACCAGCCGCTCCATCTGTCGTCGTCCGGCGACTCGCCGAGGGATTCCGTTCCTGATGACTGAAAAACATGAAGTACGCGACTTCTGGGATGCCGCCTCGTGCGGAGAGCTCTATGCGGTCGGATCCGACCCGCGCGAGCGACTGGCGCAGCACGCCCGGGCACGATATCAACTCGAACCGTACATCGCTGACTTTGCGCAGTTCGAGAGCAGTAAAGACCAGGACGTCCTGGAAATTGGCGTTGGCATGGGCGCTGATCATCTGCGGCTGGCCGAAGCTCATCCAAAATGCCTCGTCGGCGTCGATCTCACGCCTCGTGCAGTTGCATACACGAGAGAGAGACTGCAACTATTCGGCCAACAGCCTCGTGTGCTTGTCGGCGACGCAGAGTGCCTTCCGTTTCCTGACAGATCGTTCGACCTGGTCTACTCGTGGGGCTGCCTCCACCACTCCCCGGATACCGGACGAGCGGTATCGGAAGTCTACCGAGTTCTCCGCACGGGCGGCCGCTGTCGAATCATGATCTACCACTCGGCCTCTCCGGTTGGATGGCTTCTGTGGCTGCGTTATGCGCTTCTCAGAGGACGCGTGCTGATGACGCTGCGAGACGTGTATGGGATGTACCTTGAGAGCCCTGGGACCAAGGCGTTCTCCCGATCTGAGGCGCGGTCGCTCTTTCGAGAGTTCTCTGCCGTCAGGATCAGCGTCAAGCTCTCATTCGGCGATCTCCTGCTGGGCGACGTTGGCCAACGCCATCGAAGCGTGGCCCTCGCGGTTCTAAAAAAGCTCTGGCCACGATGGATGCTCAGGCAATTTGATGGCGTTGTCGGACTGCAACTGTTGATAGAAGGAATCAAGTAGCCGACGCGATTGCGGATACTGAACGAGAAGAGTTCACCTGTGCGCGTGGGACCGACCCGGGTTCTCTACGTCTCGCCGTGCCTACCCCCACCCGGGGGGATTGCCAGCCTCATGGACATTCTCAGCCGAAGGGGCCTGCCAGGCGACTTCCGCGTCGAGGTTGTGAACACCAGCGCTCCAGGCCGGAAGATGCATGCCGCGACTTCCTTCAGCGCAAGAGAACTGCGCAGGAACACCGGCATCTTGGCGAAACTGGCGAAAGCGCTGTTGGTCTTCCGGCCGGACATCGTGCATATCAACTGTAGTTTGGCGCGTACTGGCATCGTTCGCGACTGGACGTGCGCAGCTGCTGCGCACGTTGGCCGCGCGAGGGTGCTGACCCATTACCACGGCAGCATTGCGCAGTTCGTGAAGGAACCGGGCATCCACGTCAATCTGCTACACCGCCTGATGGTCAGGTCGCAAGTGAACATCGTCAGCAATACCCCCGACCTGGAGTACGTGCATCGGACCAGTCCCGCGAGAGATGGGGCGTTCTATTTGCCGAACTATGTGGACGCCGAGCAGTTCTTTCCGTCCAGGCCAGTGCCGAACCCGGCCGATCGCGCGCGACGGCAAGGGATCTATGTTGGCGCCTTGACACAGCAAAAGGGGGCGCTTGATGTCGTGGAAGTGGCACGCCGGCGGCCCGACATCGATTTCACTCTCGTCAGTGCGTCGGTCGTTGATTCGTTCAAACCCGCAATGGAGTCCCTGCCGCAGAACGTGACGCTGCGGGTCAACTTGACGAATGACGAATTGACACAGGCGCTGCGCGAAAGCACGTTCTTCATCTTCCTTTCTTACCACGAGGGTTTTCCGCTCGCGGTCACGGAGGCGATGTGCTCGGGGTTGCCAGTGATCGCTACGAACGTCGGATCGGTGCCTGAGATGATCGATGAAGGAAAAGGGGGGGAACTCTGTTCACCTGGCGACGTTGATGGCGCGCTCGCCGCGCTCGACAGGTTCGTGGCCGCAGGGCGCTTCCGCGACATGGGGGAGCACAACCGCCGCAAGGCCCTCGCTCATTTCACGTTTGACGTCGTGGGGCCAAGACTGGTGGAGATCTACAACGCACTTCTGGATTGAACCGCCGCCTGAACGGACACCCCATCCCGACCAGCGGCTTCGTGGCTCCACTCTCCCATCAATGCAACGCGGTGGAGAGCCACCGTCACGGCCAACGTGAGCCAAAAGAGAACGCCGAGCTTCGAGCCCAAAGGGATGGCGTCCGTGATGCCGAACACGAAATAGGCAATCAGGCCAGCACCGAGGCCGCCAGCCATGACCCGGTACACCCGATCCTCGGAATGGCGGTAGACCATCACGAGCAGCACAAGCGAGACAATGCAGAGCGACACGTAGGCGACAAGACCCGGGATCCCGAGATCAAGCGCCGCCTGCAGGAAGTTGTCGTGGGCGTGAGCCACGTCGGCGTTTGGAAATGCCGGTGGAGAGGACAAGGGGTACCGAACCGGCATCACCTTTCGAAATGTGTTCATCCCCAGCCCGGTCAACGGAGAATCCCTGATGCCATCAAGGGCTTTGGACCAGAGTCCGACTCGAATCGAGACGCTGTCCAGCAGGCTCGCTCCCGCCTTGCTGAACGTCTGACTGTCAAGAACGTTCCGCGGCGACGGCAGCGTCATAGCGAGGGCCAGTGCAGCGCCAGAGACCGCTGCCACCATTCGAGTCCGGCGGCCGTACCACATCAGAAAGGCGACAGTCGCGACGGCCAGTCCAGCCCAGGCACCGCGGGAACGCATGGAGAGCAGCGTGCCCAATGTCAGGCCCAGGAGGGCGATCTGAAGAACTACGAGCGACACGCCAGCCGAGTCGCTGCTGGGCCGTGGCCGCATCCACCGATGCGAGCCCGCGGCGAGCAAGGCGATCTGTAAGGGCACGAACAGCGTCAGGCAGCCGGCCACCGGGTTAGGGTGAACCTCGGCACCACCCAGGCGGAGGACAAGGCGCCGCAACCAGGGCCACGACGCCATGCTGAAGTTATCGGGCGCGGCAAGCAGTCCGATCACGGCCAGGCAGGCGCCGGCGATCAGAAAGACCGCCGTGCCAGCCTTCAGTCGCCACGGCATGGTCATCCATCGCGTGATCGCCCAGAACAGCAGCGCGCCGAGAACCACCCCCGAGACCTTGCCCAAGCTCCCTTGTACGCTCGATGTTGCACCCAGGCTGATGCCGACCATGGCGAGCAGGAGCCACAGCGCCGAATTGACGGGCGTGTGGGGAATGAACCGACCGCTGGTGGTCTTCGCACTCAACCATATGACTGGAACGGCCGCTAGTGCCGTGAGGCGTCCCGGAGTCGGGAAGAGCAGCAGTGGCGCGATTGCGATAATCAGGGGCAGTTCGGCTGCGGCGACGAATCGAACAAGACGAGAATGGCTCATGACTCCCTGGACCACGATAGCACCAGTTCCCGGGATCGCGTGATGTGCCTCTATCAGGCGTCGGACGCGCACCGATACGGACGGGATCTGTGATCAACGGATGGCATCTGGCGTTCAACGCCGGGTGGGTCTTCGGCGCCTCGATCATTGTGGCGGCCTCGTCCTATCACCTCTGGCTCGCCCGTGAACGCGGACTCGGACTGCACCATGTGGTAGAGACGTCCTCGTGGCGTCGGTACTGTGCCCTTGGCCTTGCGCTCATCGGCATAGGTTGGGCCGGTTCGGCGACGACGGTGGACGAACCGGTTCGTGACAGAAGCGCCACGGCCGGCCAGTTGGAGTTTCCTCGAGGTGTGGCGGTGGACGCTGCCGGAAACGTCTACATCGCAGACACGACACATAACCGCGTCAGAAAAGTGGCGCCGAACGGCGTCACGACGACGGTGGCCGGAACCGGTCAGTGGGGTTATGGCGGCGACGGCGGACAGGCGACGCAAGCGAGTTTATACGGACCCTGGGGGCTGGCCGTAGACGCGGCCGGGAATCTCTACATAGCCGATTACGTCAATGACCGCATTCGCAAAGTCTGGGTCGCGACGGGCGTGATTACGACGGTGGCCGGCGGCGGCAGCGAGTCTCGTGATGGCGGCCAGGCGACCCGTGCGCGGCTGAACGCTCCTTATGCGGTGGCGGTAGACGGCGCCGGGAACCTGTACATAGCGGACGCCGATATCCAGCGCGTTCGCCGGGTGTCGGCTGCGACGGGCGCGATCACGACCATCGTGGTTGGTGGCACCGGCGGAGTCAACGATGACAGCCTGCAACTGGACGCGGCAGCCGGCGTGGCGGTCGACCCGGAAGGAAACTTGTACCTGGCCGATCACTGGCGGCATCGTATCCGGAAGATATCAGCGGCGACGGGAATGATGACGATCGTCGCCGGGAGCGGTCCGATGGGCATTGGCAATGGAGGCTTCACCGGCAACGGCGGGCCGGCTGTGCAGGCGCGGTTGAACAGGCCCGCGGGTGTGGCCGCGGACACAGCCGGGAACCTGTATGTCGTCGATGCCGCCAATGAGCGCGTCCGGAAGATATCGGCCGATGGGATCATCACGAGCGTGGTCGGATTCGGTCGCGAGACGGGCGACGGAGGACTGGCGACCAACGCCGCACTACCTCTTCCCGCGATGGTTACGGTCGACCCGGCCGGCAATCTCTATGTTCTCGACATCAGCAACCACCGCGTGCGAAAAGTGTCGACGGCCACGGGTGTAATCGCGACCGTCGCGAGATAGAGTCGTGAATTGTTCGGGCGCGCCGGTCGTAACGGAGAGTGAGCATGTGCGGTGTGTGTGGATTCGTCGGCGACTACTCGAGCGCCCGGCTCGATCGGATGATGGCCGTCATCGAGCACCGGGGCCCCGACGACCACGGGAGATTCTGGACTCCTATCCGCAACGGGGCCCAGGCGGTAGGGTTGGGGTCACGCCGCCTCTCTATCCTCGATCTGTCCGCCGCTGCGCGCATGCCCATCACCACGGATGACGGGTCGCTGACGATTGTCTTCAACGGCGAGATCTACAACTACCGCGCACTCCGGGACCACCTCGAGGGCAAGGGTCATCGATTCCGGACGCACAGCGACACCGAGGCGGTCCTGTATCTCTACCAGGAGTACGGACCAGAGAGTGTCAAGCGGCTCAATGGAATGTTTGCGATCGCCATCTGGGACTCCCGGCGCGAGGAGTTGTTTCTGGCGCGCGATCACTTCGGGATCAAGCCGCTCTACTACACCGAGCGCGGGAGAGGACTCAGTTTCGCATCGGAAGTCAAAGCGCTGACTCAACTTCCAGATGTTCCGGCGGAACTCGATATCGCAGCGCTCCATCAGTACCTGACATTCCTGTGGGTGCCCGATCCGGCGACCGCGTTCAAGGGTGTGGAGAAGTTGCCAGCCGGTCATTGGGCGCGGTGGAAGCACGGCTGTCTGCACGTAGAACAGTTCTGGGATCTCACGTTTCCAGAACGTGGCCACGCGTTTCCCGGACGCCACGAAGACCTCGCCAGGGAAGTGAATCGACGATTCCTGCAGGCCGCCCGGGCGCAGTTGCAGAGCGACGTGCCGGTCGGTGCCTTTCTCAGTGCAGGGATGGATTCGACCGCCATCGTCGCAGCGGTCGCTGACCAGGGGAGCGCACCGCTGCGAACATTCACTATCGCGTTTCCCGACCGTCACCGGGTTGGCGAAACCACGCTGGACGATACGAAGGTGGCCGCTCGGACCGCCAAACACTTCGGCTGCGAGCATACCGAGATTCTCGTCGAACCCGACGTCGTCAGCCTGCTTCCGAAACTGGTCTGGCACATGGACGAACCCGTCGCCGACCCCGCGGCGATCACGGCGTTTATGGTGTGTCGGGAGGCGCATCGTGACGTCAAGGTCCTGCTCTCCGGCATTGGAGGGGACGAAGTCTTTGCCGGTTATCGCCGTCACGTCGGTCACTACCTCGCCGAGCGATATCGTCGCCTTCCCGCGTCACTACGGAGGCGCGTGATCGAACCATCGATACTGGCCCTGCCGTCGCTGCGCGGAACGCCCCTGAAAGGCTGGGTGAGACTGGCGAAGAAACTGGCCCGCAGCGGTTCGCTGTCACCGGAAGACGGTTTCATCACGCACTTCGTCTACCTGTCTGACGAACAGAAGCGCGGCCTCTACTCGCCCGACGTGCGCGAAGCCACTCGAGATCTCGACGCGTGGCATCAACACCGTCGCCATTTCAAGAACATCGCACACGCGGACTTCTTGAATCAGATGCTCTATCTCGAAACCAAGACGTTCATGGTCAGTTTGAACCTCACCTACAACGACAAGATGAGCATGGCCTCATCAGTGGAAGTGCGGGTACCCTTTCTGGATTGGGAATTTGTCGACTGGTGTTCGTGGAACATCGCGCCCGAATTCAAACTGAGAGATGGGACGACCAAATGGATTCTACGGGAGGCCATGGCGAACACGATTCCCACGGAGGTCTTCGCTCAGAAGAAGGCCGGATTTGGCGCACCGCACGATGTGTGGCTGGCTCACGAACTGCGCGAGATGGTGGATGACGTGCTGTCGGAACGGTCCGTCCGCCAACGCGGCCTGTTTGAACCGAAGGCCGTGCGGAATCTTGTGAATCGACATCGGAAGGGCGACGCGGACCTGTCGCTTCCGATCTGGTCTTTGCTCACGCTCGAACTCTGGCACCGACAATTCGTGGACGGCAAGACATCATGAAACAACTGGTGCAGGACATCAGCACCGGCAAAGCGCTGGTCATCGACGCGCCGGCACCGCTTCCCGATCCGGGACAGGTGCTGATCGAGGTCGCCGCGTCGGTCGTGTCGCCGGGTACCGAGCGGTCACTGGTCAGCTTCGGCGAGAAGAACCTCGTTTCGAAGGCGCTGGCGCGCCCGGATCTGGTCCGCCAGGTGCTGGCGAAAGTCAGTCGCGACGGGCTGATCAATACGATGAGCGCCGTGCAGCAGCAACTCGCCGAACCGCTGGCCCTTGGCTACGCCGTAAGCGGTATCGTCAGAGAAGTCGGTTGTGACGTCACTGAATTCAAACCGGGGGATCGCGTCGCGGCGGCGGGCGGCGGGTACGCGGTCCACGCCGAGGCCGTGGTCGTGCCCGAGAACCTCGTAGTCGCCATTCCCGACGCTCTCGATTACGAATCGGCCGCCTTCGCGACGATCGGCGCCATCGCGCTTCAGGGCATCCGATTGAGCGAGGTGGCACTCGGTGAGGCCGTTGGCGTGATCGGTCTCGGACTCCTCGGCCTGCTGACTATCCAACAGCTCAAAGCCGCCGGTTGCCAGGTGTTCTGTGTCGATCCCAAACCCGAGCGCGCGCAACTGGCAGGCGAAATCGGCGCGACGGCCGCCGGCACGACGCCCGAGGAGTTCATCCAGTTCTGCGAGACGGGGACCAACGGCCGCGGCGTCGATGCGGTCCTCATTACGGCCGATACCAGCAGCAGCGCCCCGGTGGCGCTGGCGGCGCAGGTGGCACGCGACCGCGCACGAGTGATCGTCGTGGGGGCAGTGGGACTCGCAATTCCGCGAAAGCCCTATTTCGAAAAGGAGCTGATATTCCGCGTCTCTCGGTCGTACGGTCCGGGTCGCTACGACTCCAGCTACGAGGAGAAGGGGCAGGACTACCCGATTGGGTACGTGCGATGGACCGAGCGACGCAACATGGAAGCGGTCGTCGCACTTCTTGCCGACGGCAGGATAGATCCCCGGCCGCTCGTGACCCACCGTATTCCCATCGAAGAAGGCGCGCGGGCCTACGACGTCATCACGGGTCGCACCAAGGAACCGTCCCTCGGCGTGCTGCTGACCTACCCCGGGTTCGGCCGCAGCGATAGGGCTACTGTTCGCAGGATCGATGTCTCCGCCGGCGCCAGTTCCGGTGCGGCGACCGGTCGGGTGAGAGTCGGGCTGATTGGCGCAGGCCTGTTCGCGAAGGGGGTGCTCCTGCCCGTCATCAAGAAGGACGCGCGCACTGAGTTCGTGGCGGTGTGTTCAGCCTCTGGTAAGTCCTCTCGTCTGACGGCGGACCGGTTCCACTTCAGGTATTGCTGCACCGACTGGAAGGCCATCACGAACGACGCGAACGTCAACACTGTCGTGATTGCGACGCGCCATCATCTGCATGCCGAGCAAACCACGGCCGCCTTGCAGGCGGGAAAGCACGTGTTCGTTGAGAAGCCACTCTGCGTGAGCGCGGAGGAGCTCGATGCCATTGGCCGCGTCTACCGCGACGTCGTCGCTCGACGCGCCGCCCCCGTCCTCATGGTGGGCCTTAATCGCCGATTCGCGCCTATGGCGGTGGCTCTTCGCCAGTTCATGAAGAACGTGGCGGAACCGCTGGCGATTCACTATCGCGTCAATGGAGGCCGAATCCCGCTCAGTCATTGGACTCAGGACCCGGCCCAGGGAGGGGGCCGCGTCGTTGGAGAGATGGTTCACTTCATCGATTGGGCCATCTGGATGGCCGACGATCAGCCTACCCACGTGTATGCCAGGGCGACCGCCAATGGTGGCATCTACAACAATGACAACGTCGCGCTGACGCTGCGTTTTCGAAGAGGATCCGTCGCCCAGGTGCTGTACCTCGCGAACGGCGGCCGGGCGTTGGGCAAGGAGCGTATCGAAGTGCACGGCGGCGGGAAGAGCGCCGTGCTGGACGATTTCGGCAGGCTGGAGCTTGCCGGAGGATCGAGCCGCAGACGGGAGCGCGCGTACCTCAAGCGCGACAAAGGCCACGCTGCAGGCTGGAGAGGTTTCGCCGACGCGGTCGCCAATGGTGGCCCCTCTCCGATTCCTTTCGACCAGATTGAGGTCACCATGCGGGCGGTATTCGCCACGCTTCAGAGCATCCAGCAGAAGCGCGAAATCGAGTTGTTGCCTTAGGCCCCCGAGCATGCACGTTCTTCACGTCGTTGGCGCCCGCCCGAATTTCATGAAGGCCGCACCCGTGTACCGCGGGCTGGAGAGGCTGGCCGTCCGTCAAACGCTGGTACACACCGGACAGCACTACGACGATCGAATGTGCACCGTGTTCTTCGATGAGCTTGGCCTCCCGAAACCGGACGTCGATTTGGGTGTCGGATCGGGAACCCACGCCCTCCAGACAGCCGCCGTGATGGAGCGGTTCGAACCGGTCGTGCTGGGCACCCAACCGACCTGGGTGGTTGTGTATGGCGACGTGAATTCGACCGTTGCCGCAGCGCTCGTCTGCTCCAAGCTCGGTATTCGTGTAGCGCACGTGGAGGCGGGACTCCGATCGTGGGATCGAACCATGCCCGAGGAGATCAACCGCCTGGTCACCGACCAACTGGCCGATCTCTTGCTGACGCACTCTCCGGAGTGCGAAGACAATCTGGCTCGAGAGGGAGTAGACCGCAGCAAGGTCAAATTCGTCGGAAACACGATGATCGACACACTGGTCCGGCTCCTCCCAAAGGCCGTGGTGTCATGGCCAGATCTCCGCCGGTCTCTTGGTCTTGAGGACTATGCCCTGGTCACGTTGCATCGACCATCCAACGTCGACAGCCCCGATCGGCTCGCCCTGATCATGGCGGCGCTCGAACAGATCAGTCATTCGATTCGCGTCGTCTTTCCGGTGCACCCCCGGACAAGGGCGCAACTGAACGCACAGGACCTGATCCCGCCAGTGCAAGTCACGCTGTTGGAACCTCAGGGTTACCTGGCTTTCTTGTCGCTCCAGGCTCACGCGCGTGTGGTCATCACCGACTCGGGAGGCGTGCAGGAGGAGACGACCTATCTCGAAGTCCCGTGTCTCACGCTGCGTGCCAACACGGAGCGGCCCGTGACAATCGCAGAAGGAACAAACCGGCTGCTGCGCGACGATCCGGCCTCGATCGTCCCCGCGGTGGCCTCGGTCCTCAACGACTGGAAGCCGAACGGCCGAAGACCCGCGTTGTGGGACGGCCACGCCGGTGACCGAATCGCGGGGTTGCTCGCGGTGAAGTGATACGAGCCCTCCGTTCAATCTGGTACGCACATCCTCGAAGAACGGGACGGCAAGGCGGCTGAACTGATTGAATGCGACTGCTGCTGAACTACTGGCACACGCTTCGATACCTGAAGCCCGTCCAGTTCTACGGGCGGATGCAGTTATGCGTGGTTAGACCGCGTGTCGACCTGCGGGCAGCCCCGCCGTTGCGTATGCTGTGCGGCCGTGACTGGGTGACCCCGGCGCATCGCAGCCCGAACTTGCTTGGACCCGAGCGCTTCTGCTTCTTGAACGAGACGCACGATCTGGCTGACCATGGCTGGGATGACCCGGCGCTGGAGAAACTCTGGCTGTACAACCTCCACTACTTCGGCGACCTCAACGCGTCAGGTGCGAGTGCACGATCGAAGTGGCATCGGGCCCTGTTGGTGCGTTGGGTGCTGGAGAATCCTCCGACTGTAGGCACGGGATGGGAATCGTATCCTACCTCCCTACGGATCGTGAACTGGATCAAATGGGCGCTGAACGGCAACGTGCTGCCTTCGGAGTGCGTCCAGAGTCTCGCGGTGCAGGTTCGCTGGCTTTCCCGACGGTTGGAGTTTCATCTTCTGGGGAACCACCTGTTTTCCAATGCCAAGGCGTTGGTTTTTGCCGGGTTGTTCTTTGATGGGCCCGAGGCAGATGCGTGGTTGGCAAGGGGTGTGTGCATCCTGGAGAAGGAGGTTCGAGAGCAGATCCTGTCTGACGGCGGCCAATTCGAACGCAGCACGATGTATCACGCATTGGCGCTGGAAGACATTTTGGACTTGTGTAATGTGACCACTGTGTTCACGGAGGCGATCCCCGCGCGCTGGCACGCGGCGCTTGCGGACTGGAGGGAGAGGGTCGACCCTATGCGCGATTGGCTCGCGGTGATGTCCCATCCTGACTGCGAGATCAGTTACTTCAATGATTCGGCCATGGGCATAGCGCCCGCCTCAAGTGAGCTTCAGCGGTATGCAGCAGACTTGGGGCGCTCAAGTCGACCTGCCCCACGCCGGGGTATCACGCATCTTGCAGCCAGTGGATACATCCGGGTTGAGCAGGGCGGGGCTGTGGCAATGCTCGATGTTGGGAGGATTGGCCCGGATTACATTCCAGGTCACGCGCACGCTGACACGCTTTCTTTCGAGTTGTCTCTCTTTGGACAGCGAGTCTTTGTCAATTCGGGCACTTCTTGCTATGGGCAGAGCGCTGAGCGATCGCGGCAGCGCGGGACGTCGGCGCACAACACGGTCGTCGTGGATGGTCAGGATTCCTCGGAGATGTGGGCCGGTTTTCGCGTCGCGCGGCGGGCGCGGCCAGTGGGGCTCGAGATAGAGACTGACGGGAACATTGCGGTGCGCTGTGCGCACGACGGCTACCGGCGTTTGCCTGGCAAGGTAGATCATCTGCGGCACTGGTCGTTCCGAGAGAACACGCTGGAAGTTGACGATCGCATTGTCGGAAGCTGTGAACACGCCGAAGCGCGGTTTCATCTGCATCCGTCTATCAGGCTCGCTAAACAATGTGTGACTTCCAGTGGAAGTGCAGAGACGACATTGCTGCTGCCCCAGGGCCAACGCGTCCGCCTTCACGTTGAAGGCGGCAGACTGAGAGAGGAGGCCGCCAGTTGGCACCCGGAGTTCGGTCGTAGCGAGCCTAGCGTATGTCTGGTTGTAGAGCTCACTTGTGCGATGCTTCGCACCAGCCTTGGATGGGAAAGATCGAGTTGAAGTTCCTGTTACTCAGCTTCTATTTTCCGCCCGACATAAGTGCGGGGTCCTTTCGGGCGACGGCACTCGTCGATTCGCTTCGCAAGCTTGCACCCGATGGTTCTCGGGTAGACGTGATCACGACGCTACCCAACCGATATTCTTCATTTGCGGCCGAGGCACCGTTGATGGAAGAGCACGGGAACGTGCGGATCTTCCGTATCGCCGTGCCGAAGCACCAAAGTGGCATGCTGGACCAGTCGATGGCATTCTACACATTCTTCCGTAGGGCCGTTAGACTGGCGGCGGTCCAAAGATACGATATCGTCATTGCGACGTCCTCACGACTGATGACGGCCTTCTTGGGAGCTTGGATCGCGCGGCGGAAGGCCGCGAAGCTCTATCTCGACATTCGGGACATCTTCGTCTACATGGTCAGGGACATGCTGCCGCGCGGCATTGCGTGGGCCATTGCACCGGTCTTTTCAGTGGTGGAGAAGTGGACGATCCGACGCGCCGAGAAGGTTAACCTGGTCTCGGCAGGTTTCTCGGAATATTTCAGTTCTCGATATCCACACCAGCGATTCTCTTTCTTTACGAATGGCATCGACGACGAGTTTCTGGAAGTTGCGCCAACCAGCGCTCTCGCGCTCGGCCAGGCGACCGAGGGTCAGCCGCTCCGAGTGCTTTACGCCGGCAATGTAGGAGAGAGTCAGGGGTTGCACGCGGTTGTGCCTCAACTTGCCAAGTCGATGGGATCCCGCATTCAGTTCAGGATTATCGGAGACGGGGGCCGCAAGCACGTACTTGAGGACGCCCTGAAAGCACTCGGTGTGACGAACGTGGAGCTGCTCCCGCCCATGAACCGTGAACACCTCCTCACGGCCTACCGTGCAGCGGATATCTTGTTCCTGCACTTGAACGACCGCGACGCCTTTACACGAGTGCTACCTTCGAAGATCTTTGAGTATGCTGCCTCGGGTAAACCAATTTGGGCTGGCGTGTCTGGTTACGCCGAGAAGTTTCTCAAGACACAAGTCAGCAACTCGGCCGTCTTTCATCCGTGTGACATACAAGGCGCAGTGCGAGCGTTCGATACATTGCGCATACAGGACATTCCCCGAAACGAGTTTGTGGCTGAGTACGCCCGAACGAATGTCACCCGCAAGCTGGCAGCGGACATAATTGCCGTGGCCGGCAGCAGCGATCGATGATGTCGAGGCTCCAGAATTGATTTAGTGCCTGTCAGCGATCTCTCACGACACACGGCCACGCCACGACTGCCGATCCCGGACACTTCACATCTTCATGCCCTACAATAGCCTCACCCAAAGACACGGCCGAACACTAGAGATCGCCTGCATTGTTCTGGACGCACTATTGATCGTCGGGTGCTTCTATATATCCGCATCAATGCACGGCTTCCCTTGGGATCGGCGCATCAGCCTGATCGCCGCCACGTCCGTGCTTCTCTTCTACTATTTCGCAAGGGACAACAAACTCTACAAGTCGTGGCGCACGTCCTCTGTCTGGGCGGAAAGCAGGACAGTAATCAGCTCATGGTCCGTGGTATTCCTGCTGGCCACTGCACTCATTCTCTTTCTGAGAGTGACGGGTGGATCCGGTCGTCGCCTTCTTGCAACGTGGTACCTGTCTGGCGCAGCGGGGCTTCTCTTGTGGCGAGTGGCCGTACGCATCTCACAGCGGCGTTTTCGCAGGAAAGGCCGAGACTCGAGGGCCGTTGCCATAGCTGGCGCTGGCATCCTAGGTACTACGGTTGCACGCTCGATTCTGAACAACCCCTGGACCGGATTGTCAATCTATGGTCTCTATGATGATTTTGTGCAACAGGAAACGGTTCCAGAGTCCAACATTCAGATCCGGGGAAACCTCGACGACCTGGTCGACACCGCAAGGCGCGGGCTCTTGGACTACGTCTACATCGCCCTACCGATCAGGGCGGAAGAGAGAATCCTTACCCTCGTTGGCGATTTGGCTGGTACACACGTTGCCATCAACCTGATCCCGGATCGATTGATGCGCGACTTTATCGACACAAAGGTAATCAATCTGGATGGCATCCCAACCGTCAGTGTTGTCGCCAATCCCCTGATGGGCACAGGTCGCCGGGGTGAGAGGTTGTCGCATCGAATCAAGAGATCTATTGATGTAGTTTCCTCGCTGTTGCTCCTACTATTATGTCTGCCTCTTATACTGACATGTTCCTGTCTGCTCCTCATATTCGAGGGGAGGCCCATACTCTATCGGTCAGAACGCTATGTGTCCGCAAACCAGAAGATCTTCACTTACAAATTTCGGTCCATGATCAAGAACGCAACCGATCCTAAGCATAGATTGAAAGAACGCTTTATGCGGGACGGATTCCTGGATATTCCACTGGACTGCGAGGTCTATACGCCTTTGGGAAGAGTGCTTGAGAAGACGCAAATCGTGGAATTGCTTCAACTGCTCAATGTGCTGTTTGATGGGATTAGCTTGGTCGGCAACAGACCACTTCCTCTCGAGAATCTTGCTCTGTTGAAGAGACACAAAGGATGGGAAAGAAGATTCGATTCGCCGGCAGGAATTACGGGGATAACCCAGGTGGTTGGAAAACTGAGTCTAACTCCTCAGGAGCGGCTGGAACTGGAAGGTCTGTATTCTGAAGTGTATGTGAGAGGCAAAACGCTAAGGTGTGATTGTGCGATTGCTTATTACACCATTCGATTGATGTTATGGGGGAAAGGCGCTCCAAAGGAGAAGGCGTTTGCTCTAATGAAGAGGTGTTTAGAGCGTCAGTAGCGTTCTGATCGTATCTTGGGGGAGGAATGGTCCTTGTAACAGGTGCGACCGGTGCTGTCGGGCCGTATGTTGTGGCTGAGTTATGTGGGCTGGGCTACAGAGTCCGTTCGTTGTCTTGCTGGTCCGTACCTTCAGGGGGCGCATCCGATGGCGTTGATGCTCGGATCGGCGATGTGACCGATCCGGCCGCGGTTCAGGCCGCGATGGCTGACGTGGAGTCGGTTATTCATATGGCCGCCTTGGTGCCGAGTGCCAGCTCGACGGGTGAATCGGCGGAAGAATACCGGAGGGTTAACGTCGATGGCACTGCGGCGGTCGTGGACGCGGCGATTAGAGCTGGCGTTAGACGGATAGTGTTCTTTAGTACGATTAATGTGTACGGAAGTACCGGCGGGAGCACTGCAGACGAACTGACCACTCCGCACCCCGATTCGCTCTATGGACTAACCAAGCGCGCCGCGGAGCAAATTGTGCTGTCTGCGCTGGATGGCCGTGGTCAGCCTATGGGCGTGGTGTTGCGCGTCGCGGCGGTGTATGGTTCAAGGGTTGCGGGAAATTACCGACGGCTTCTCCTTGCATTGGCAAGGAACCGATTTGTTCCGATAGGCCAGGGAGAAAACCGCCGCACCTTGATCTATGTCAAGGACGTGGCGAGCGCCGCGGTTCTCTGCATGACACATCCAGATGCCTCCGGGGGCATCTTCAATGTGACCGATGGCGAGATCCACAGCATGAAGGAAATCTTGTGTGGGATGTGCGACGCGCTCGGGCGGGCGCGGCCAAAGATCTCATTCCCCATCGGGCCGGTTCGGGCTGTTGCTGCCACGATCGAAGATCTGGCAAGACTCGTCGGGCTTCACGCACCCGTGTCACGTGCCGCATTAGACAAATATACCGAAGATATCGCAGTAGGTGGGCAACGAATTCATTCTGTTCTGGGGTTTACACCCCGATATGACATGGCATCTGGCTGGCGAGAAGCAGTAAGGGAAATGAGGGCGAGAGGAGAAGTGTGATTCCTGGCAATCTGTCAGAGCTTGCAAATTCGGCTTCTGGTAACAGGACCTCGGGGAGACGCTCGAAACCAATTGCTGTTCTGTTTGCCTGCCACAGCCGGCCTCGACGATCGATACTTCGCGGAGAAGGGGACGACCTGCGCCCTCATCTGCGGCGAGCGACAACGACGAAGCCAGAACGTGAGCTTGTCGCGGTTCGGTAGGCGATTCCTCCGGAGTACACTGAGCATCCCATGAGCGATCGAAAAGGCATCATCCTGGCTGGCGGGGCGGGGACGCGCTTGTATCCGGTGACGCAGGCGGTGTCGAAGCAGCTCCTGCCGATCTACGACAAGCCGATGATCTACTACCCGCTGACCACGCTGATGCTGGCGGGGATCCGGGACGTGCTGGTCATCTCGACGCCGCAGGACACGCCGCGATTCCAGCACCTGCTGGGTGACGGCCGGCAGTGGGGCATCAACCTGGAGTATGCGGTGCAGCAATCTCCGGGCGGGCTGGCGCAGGCGTTCATCATCGGCCGCACCTTCGTGGATGGCGCACCATCCGCGCTCGTGCTCGGCGACAACATCTTCTACGGCGACAACCTGCAGACGCTGCTGGCGCGCGTGGTGGGCCAGACACGAGGGGCGACGGTGTTCGCCTACCACGTTGACGATCCGGAACGATACGGCGTCGTTGCCTTCGACGAACAGCGCAGAGCCACCTCGATCGAGGAGAAGCCGAAGGAACCGAAATCAAGTTACGCAGTGACGGGGCTGTACTTCTACGACGACCAGGTGACGGACATGGCGGCCTCGCTCAAGGCGTCGGCGCGCGGCGAACTGGAAATCACGGACCTGAACCGGCTCTACCTCGAGCGCGGGCAACTCACGGTCGAACGCATGGGACGCGGCTACGCGTGGCTCGACACGGGCACGCACGAATCAATGCTCGAAGCGAGCCTCTTCATCCAGACAATCGAACGCCGGCAGGGTTTGAAAATAGCCTGCCCGGAGGAAATCGCGTACCGGCTCGGCTACATTGACGCCGAACAGTTGGCGACGCTGGCGCACGACCTCGGCAAGAGCGACTACGGGCGGTATCTCGCGCGGCTGTTGACAGAATAGAGGCAAAAGCCCCAGCCAAACCCGAACCTCTCTGGATGCCGGCCTGCCACCCCAACGCGGCTGCCGCGTCGGGGGACCCGGCCTTCCGCCTCCGCCCAGACTTCGCCGCGAAGAGCTTCGCTGAGGTCTCGCCGAAGCGCCGCGCGCGGAGGCGGATCGGGCTACGGCGAGACAAGTCGCCGGCATGACGATTCACCCTCAGGGCCGCCCGACCGCGCTCATCGCGGGGGCGGCCGTTTTTCGGTACGCCAGGCACCGCGGTTCAACTGGAGGCACTGTGATCGTCAGCGGGAGTGCTTATCAGCCGGTCCAAACACAGTCTGTCAAACATGACGTGCGAGAAACATAAGAAATGTGTGCGTTCGCGATGGCCGGAATAAGTGGTCGCGAGTGACCGGCACAACACGGTTCTTAGTGTGTTTGCAAGAATAGTCTTGACTATGTTAGTAATCAACAAATAATAGTCACCATGGAGCAGCGACAGCCGTACCTCCGCATCTGGAGCGCACTCGCTTCGGAAAAGGCCATGGTCTTCATCTCGGGGCCTCGCCAGTCCGGCAAGACCACCTTGGCGGGACTCATCGCCGGCCAGTTCCGGAACCACCTCTACTGCAATTGGGACATTCCGAGTCATCAGTCGCAACTGATCGACAACCCCACATTCTTCACCGGGATCCCGAGACACGACGCCTCACGTCCACTGATTGTGTTCGACGAGATCCATAAGTATCGAAACTGGAAGAACTACCTCAAGGGCGCCTACGACGAGTGTCGATCCGATTACCAGTTCCTCGTGACAGGAAGCGGGCGGCTGGACCTGTACCAACGCGGTGGCGATTCGCTGGCCGGCAGGTACCTCCAGTTTCAGCTCTGGCCGCTGACGATCGGAGAGTTGGGCAACGCGAACCGCGAGATGGACGCGTTTCTCCGCGACCCGCTCCTCGTCTCGCTCGACCGCCAGGAGGAGCTGTCAGCAATTTGGGACCGGCTGGAAACACTCAGCGGATTCCCGGAACCGTACCTGAACGGACGTGTGGCGTCGTACCGGCGCTGGTCCGCAACCTATAGCCAGGGCATCGTCCGCGAGGACATCCGCGACATGACGGGGATTCGCTCGGTCAGCGACGTCGAGACGCTGTTCAATCTGCTGCCGTCAAAGGTCGGCAACCCGCTGTCGCTGCCCTCGCTGGCGCGCGACCTGAAACTGGCGTATACCACCGTGCAGAGTTGGCTGAGCGTCATGGAGCGCTTCTATCTGACCTTCGCTCTGACCACCTGGACCGAACGCATCGCGCGCGCCATCCAGAAGGAGCGCAAGGTCTACCTGTTTGATGTGCCGCGCGTAAAGGACCCGGCCGCCCGCTTCGAAAATCAAGTGGCCCTCGAATTGTGGCGGGCTGTCAGTTGCTGGAATGCGATGGGAGCCGGCGACTTCGCGGTGCACTTCATCAGGAACAAAGAGCATCAGGAGGTGGACTTCCTGGTGACCAACAATCGCGAACCGGTGTTGCTGGCGGAAGCCAAGCTCGCCGACGAGCGCCCGACTGAACCATTGCTGAAGATGCAGCGAGCCCTGAGAGTTCCCGCGGTGCAGCTCGTGCGGAACGCACGCACGTTCAAGACATACACCAACGACTCGCTCCCGGTCGTCGTCGCCCCGGCCAGTTGCTGGCTGGCCGCGCTGCCGATGTAGATGGTGAGACGAGCGGCTTCGCTCCTTGAGCGGTGAGACGCCTGTGTTTCGCGTCCCGGATGCCTGTCACCCGGTCAACTCCCCAACGTCCGACCAGGGCAACACCTCGGCGATCTCGCGCGACTGCCTGGCCTCGCCCCCGTAGACGAGCACGGGCTTCGCCGCGCGCTCCCCCGCCAGCCGGTGCCACTTCGCGAGCCCGTCGAACCAGTCAGAGGCGATCGTCATCCCGGACTTGACCTCGATGGGAAGCAGAACGCCTGCCTGATCCGCGATGATGTCCACCTCGGCGCCCGTGTTGTCCCTCCAGAAGAACAGGTTGTCGCTCCTGGCCAGATTGTGCCTGCCCTTGAGCAACTCCGACACGACCCAGTTCTCGAACAGGACGCCCCGCATGCGGTGCGTCCCCAACTGGTCCACCTTCTCAATGCCGAGGAGCCTCGCGGCCAGGCCGGTATCGTGGAAGTACAGCTTGGGCGTCTTGACCAGCCGCTTGCGGAAGTTCTCGTGGTGCGGGCGCAGCCTGTAGATGATGAACCCGGTCTCCAGGATCGCGAGCCACGCCTTCACCGTCTTCTGGTCCACGCCGCAGTCCGACCCGATCCTTGTCATGTTCACGAGTTGGCCGATGCTGTCGGCCAACAGCCGCATGAACCGCAGGAACCGATCCCTGTCGTGGACATTGACCAGTTGCCGCATGTCCCGCTCGACATACGTGTCGATGTAGGCGTTGTACCATTTCTCCGGGGACGCGTGGCCATCGTGGACAGGCGGATAGCCGCCTGCGAAGAGAAGGGCGTCGACGCTCTCGGGCCGAACGCCGCCGTCGGTCAGCTCGCGCAGACTGAACGGAAGCAGGTGCAGCACTCCCACGCGGCCGGCGAGCGACTGCGAGATTTTCTCCATAAGACCCAAATGCTGCGATCCGGTGAGCACAAAGTGCCCGCGCTCTTGAGACTGGTCGACTATCCCTTGCAGGTACGAGAGAAGCTCCGGGCAGCGCTGTACCTCGTCCAGGACGGCGCCGCTCGCAAACTGCCGCAAGAACCGGCGGGGATCGCGCAGGGCGAACTCCCGCGTGTCCGGATTCTCGAGGCTCGCGTAAGGCTTGTCGGAGAAGACATGACGGACAAGCGTCGTCTTACCGGACTGGCGCGGCCCGGTTACGGCCAGGACCTTGAACTGATTGGCCATATCGACCAGGGTCGCTTCCGCGGTTCTGGGAATGTACATAAACGCACCCATTGCTTTACTAATACGGAATTGTTTTCCGTTTTTGTAAGACGATTCAGTTTACCACTCTCGGGGTGTTTGGACACCGAACGGAAATCACTCCCGGAGTGATTACGGTTTCGTAATTACTCCCGGAGTAATTGCGCGGGACCCAATTACTCCGGGAGTGCTTGTGCCACCGCGGATCTCGTGCCAAGGCCCGCCCGCGGACGGACTGACGCCGGAAGCCCCGCATCACCACGCCGGCATCGTCGTCTGCACCCAGGGCACTGTGTTCTCCGCCAGGCTGAGCGGATTGACCGGGCGATCACCACGTCCGGCACCCTGGCGGGCCAACTGATACGCGTGCATCGACCGGCATCCTGATTCCCTCGTCGGCGGGAGCGCCGACGCACGGCCTCGGCAAGAGCGATTACGGGCGGTACCTGGGGCGGCTGCTGGCGGATACCCCGAAGGCAGCAAGCCCGCACCTCTCTGGATCCCGTAGGCCACCCCAACGCGGCTGCCGCGTCGGGGGCCCCGGGCGTTCCGCCTTCGCCCCCACGCTCGCGCCGAGGGGCTACGGCGAGACAAGCCGCCGGGATGACAATTCACCCTCATGGCCGCCTGACCGCACACACCGCGGGGGCGGCCGTTCGACGTACGCTGCGCATTTCCTCGCTACGCCGCTCGAAAAGCAGACCAGTACGCCACGCGAACAATATTGCGCCTGGTTCACCCATATGCAATACTGTTGGCGTGTTTGAGCGCCGCTTCTGGCATCGCCGCCTGGCCCAGGCATGGGACCGACGCTCCATCATCTGGCTGATGGGCGTCCGCCGAGCCGGCAAGTCGGTTCTTGCACAGTCACTGCCCAGCGCGGACTACTACGACTGCGAATTGCCCCGCACCCGAGCCCGGCTCGCCGACCCCGAGGCCTTCCTCCAGTCCTCCCGCGGCCGCCTCGTCATCCTCGACGAAATCCACCGCCTGCCCGATCCCACGGAACTTCTAAAGATCGCCGCCGACCACTTTCCCGACGTCCGGATTCTGGCCACCGGCTCCTCAACGCTGGGCGCTTCGGCCCGGTTTCGCGACACACTCGCGGGCCGCAAGGAGGAAGTGTGGCTGACCCCGATGGTGATGGCGGACCTCGCAGATTTCGGGGCGACCGACATCCAGCACCGACTGCTGCGAGGGGGCCTCCCGCCCTTCTTCACGAGCGCCACGCTGCCGGAAGGCGAATACCAGGAGTGGCTCGACGCCTTCTGGGCGCGCGACATTCAAGAACTCTTCCGCCTGGAACGCCAGCACGCCTTCAAGCGGCTGGTCGAATTGCTGATGATCCGGAGCGGCGGCATCTTCGACGCCACCAGCTTCGCACGCGAGTGCGAGATCAGTCGCACCACGGTCAGCAACTACGTGGCGGTGCTCGAAGCCACGTTCGTCGTCCACCTGGTCCGGCCCTTTGCGGGCAGCGCCCGAGCCGAAATCGTGTCCGCGCCGAAGGCCTACGGGTTCGACACGGGGTTCATCTGCCACGAGAGGGGATGGACGAGCCTGCGCCGCGACGACCTGGGCACGCTGTGGGAGCACCTGGTCCTCAATGAGCTGCAGGCCCACATCGGCCGCGCGCCGATCCGATACTGGCAAACCAAACACGGCACAGAAGTGGACTTCGTGATCGCGCACCGCGGCCAGCCGCCCGTGGCGATTGAATGCAAGTGGTCGGCAAGCGAGTTCGACCCGGCCGCGATGAAGATCTTCCGCACTGCCTACCCCGAGGGGCCATCGTTCGTCGTGACCGCCGATCTCTCCGGCATGTATCCCTACACGCGGACGTACGGATCGCTCACCGTCACGTTCATCTCGCTCGACGACCTCATCGCCCACGTCACCAAGGGGAGTCAATTACTCCGGGAGTAATTGAATAGATAATCCCCGCAGTTATGATAACATGATTACACATCATGACGTCATAGAGGTGCCGCGATGATCCGCACACAGATTCAACTGACCCAGGAACAAGCCACGCTACTGAAGCGCATGGCCTCCGCGTCGGGTCGATCGATGGCCGATCTGGTTCGAGAGGGCGTCGATCAGTTGCTCCGGGACCATGCGGGGCTGAGTCGAGCCGAACGGATGACCCGCGCCGCCTGCGTGTTCGGCAGGTTCGCATCGGGGACGCATGACCTGTCGAGCCGCCACGACGACCACTTTGCCGACGCGGCCAACCAACGCCCATGACCACATTCGTTGATACTTCAGCGCTGCTGGCCCTGCTGGATGGTGGCGATGACAACCACACGGCGGCGGTCGCCGCCTGGCAGTCTCTGGCCGCGCAGTCGGCCCGGCTCGTAACGACCAACTACGTGCTTGTCGAAACAACCGCGGTGGCCCAACGCCGACTCGGCATCGACGCGGTTCGCGCACTGGTGGGCAACCTCGTCCCCTTGCTGGACGTCGCGTTCGTGGATGAAGCGACGCACGCTGCCGCGGTGGCCGCGCTGCTTGCCACGGGTCTGCGCCACCTCAGCCTGGTGGACTGCGCCAGTTTCGAAGTGATGCGGCGAGCGGGTGTGACGACTGCCTTTGCGTACGATCGGCACTTCGGCGATCAAGGATTCGGCGCGGCGCGATAAGGGAAGTAGCCAGCGTGGGCGGACGTTTTCGTGTATGGTGATCGCATGCCACCGCGATTCGCCTACTGGACCATTATCCTCGACGGCACGGCCACGTCGTTCCGCGCGCGCGAGCAGGCTGAATTGCTGCCGACCTTCAACCAGCTAAAGAAGAAGAACCCGGGCGCCATCATGAAGTGGTTCTCGGGCGGGACGCTGTGGGATTCGCCGGAACAGGCGAGCGAAAAGCGGCGGCTGGAGCGGGAGCGACTCTACAACGAGGCCCGGGCCCGCGAAGATCGCGCACGCGAACAGCGGGTGCGAGACGAACGACCGCGCGACCAGCGCGCCCCGTTGGATCGCCCGGGATCGGGCCCCGCGGATCGCAAGCCGCGAACCGAGCCCCGGCCCAGATCAACGGCGCCAGGAACGGGTGCGCCGCGACGATCCAAGAGTTGGCGCCCGGGCGGCGAACACCGCGACCCCAAGGACAAGTACAAGCTGCCGCCGGGCGAGGCGCGCAAGCGGTGGAAGAAGCGCAATCTGGGGCCGGGCAAGCCGAAAAGCTAATTATTCCCGGAGCGATTACGCCGGCTCAATCACTCCGGGAGTAATTGTCTCGCCGGCATGATGATGGGTGGTCATCGGCAGGACGCTGTCAGTCGAAGCCTGTCGGAGGATCGCCGCCGCCAGCGTCGCCTCCGCCGCCACCCCCGCCCATTTCCTCTTCCATCGCCTGCTCGATGTCGCCGCCGACATCCTCGCCCATCTCGCGCCCCATCTTCTTCATGAACCTCGCGACACTCTGCGGGTCGTTCTCGTCGAGGCCGGCGAGCGCGGAGGGGTCGGCCAGCGACTCCATGCGCGCCTCCTCGGACTTGGGCGAGGAGAACCGCGACCAGAGCCGCTCGATATCGGCGCTGCCGCAGTG
>JAPKZO010000027.1 GCA_026393755.1 Acidobacteriota bacterium | reverse complement strand
GGTCGCCGCCCAGACGCGCCGAGACCGTTCCGTGAGTACGGGTGCCAGCGCGGTGTACTTGGAGCGCAGGGTGGCAAATTGCACAGGTCAAGCTACCACCCGCGAGAGTTAATATCAATCAGTTATTTCCTGACAAGCCCTTAGTGGACCACGCCTGGAGCGAGAGCGTCTTCTGGTCGGTTTCCACGAAGTGGAAGAAGCCAATCGTGCTGCCGCTCAGTAACTCGGCTTCGTTCAGCATCTGCGTGAGCAACTCGTCGAGCGAATGGCCGAACGCATACTCGCTGAGCCGCACTCGAGCCTGCACGACCGCTTCTGCGCGCTTGCGCTCGGTGATGTCCTGCACGATGCCGATTAGGCGCTGCGGCTGGCCCGCCGCGTCCCAATCGATCTCGGCACGGGCGTCGATGACGTGTTCGGAGCCGTCGCGCCAGCGGATGCGGTACTCCAGATCGTAAGGCGGACCGCCGGCCATCGCGGTGTTCAGGCAAGCCACGATGCGCGTACGGTCGTCGGGATGGACCCGGTTCTCGACAAACGTCCTAAACACCAGCTCGTCGCGTCTAGCCTGGTCCACGTCGAAGATCGCGAACATGTTGTCGGACCACACAGCGGTGTCCGTCGCCACGTCGTAATTCCAGCTTCCCATTCGCGCCACGACCTCAGCGGCTGTGAGTTGGGCTCCGCGGTGGCGCAGCGCCTCCTCTACTTGTTTGCGCTCGGTGATGTCGCGGGCAATACCGAACAGGCCGATGACCTCGCCTTGCGCGTCATGCACCGGTCCTTTGGTGGACAAGAACGTGCGCGCGACGCCGGATGCCATGACGCCGCGGTCGCCTGCCATCACCTGGCGCGCCTCGTCCGGAGCGAACAGGGCCGTGTCGTCCTTGCCAAGAACCTCCCCACTGGGCTTGCCCACGAACTCGGCTGTTGCGGAATTGCACATCAGGTAGCGGCCCATGGCGTCCTTCACGTAGACCGCATCAGAGGTGCCCTCGGTGACCGATTTCAGCAGGGCCTGACTTCGCCGGAATTCCACCTCCGCCTGCTGGCGTTGTTCCTCGCTGTGCCGGATGGCGAATGCGTTTCTGAGGGCCAACGCGATCGGCGGAGACAGGAGCGTGAGGAGTTCGACCGTCTCGTCAATCCGATCCGGTTCTGCCAGGTCCAGCAACAGCAAGGAACCCTGGAGTTCGCCTCCGGCACGCAGCGGAACGCGCTGCAGGGACCAGACGCCAGCCCGCAGTAGCGGCACGCGCAGCGGGTGGTCGACCGGCAGTTCCTCCGGACGCTTGGGCAAGGCGCCCGGTGTGCACTGCGGACAGAAACCACTGAGCTCGCTTTCCGAGAACAGCGTCGCGCACCTCGGCGGAGAGGCATACAGCAGTTCGTGCATCGCGGGCTCGTCCCGATGGGCGAGAAGCAGGACCGCGCGAGCGCCCGTCAGTTCGTGCAGTTGCTCGGCGAGCGTCTGGCCGAGCGCGCGCGGATCGGTAGTGGCCAGCAGTTCGGAGATGATCTCCACCGCCATTAACTGGGTGGGCCGAGAAGTCGAGTCCGACTGGCGCGACGAGTTCACGACGTGCTCTCCTGGGGCGCGCGGACTTCAGTTGCGGCCTCCGCTTCGAGCAGGCACGCCAGCATCCCTTCGGCGATTGCCTGATCAATCAACGTCGTCGCGCCCGCGCGGCCGGCCCTGGTCATCAAGTCGAGAAGCCGGTCGGTCCAGAAGGACAGGGTCATGGGCGCCAGTCAGTCAATTGCGGATTGCGGATTTCAGACCCGGCGAGTGCGGACTGCGGAATCCGGAATGCTGAGGTGGGAACGCTGAAGGAGAAATCCGGACAATCCGCAATCCGAAATCCGAGCGTTGCAGATTTGGCGGGGCAGCGTTTCGGCGGGGACGGCTGGACGAGGCGGCGTGGCGTCTTCACTTCGAAGGCGCCTGACGGGTGCCGATCATGAGCTGGTGAACCCCGAGACTGTTTGTCTCAGTCGAGTTGACGCGCTCCGCTTCGGGGGCCCACCGCCGATAACTCGAATGCTACCACGAACGTCAGGCGGTCAGCCGAGCAGGTCGGCGCCTGGTCTGATCGCCGGGTCTGAAGAGCCGGCTGGTGGTCCGATCGGCAAGATCGAGCATGGTCACGCCATGACCACAAACACACCCACTTACATCCACAAGCGGGTGCACAGGCGGAACGTGGAAGGAACCGCCCGCAATGTTCGATTCAACGGGTAGTACCTGTAATTGACATATATGTCTATAAAGAGTATTACTAATTCCGGAGAAGACATGGACGCTATCACGCCCATCCGATTCGTCGAGCAGTTTCATCTCCTGTTCCTCGCCCAACTCAGCCGACGTGTCGACAAGAAACTCTTCGTCGTCAAAGGGGGCTGCAACCTCCGCTTCTTCCACCGGAGCATCCGGTACTCCGAGGATATGGACCTC
>JAPKZO010000026.1 GCA_026393755.1 Acidobacteriota bacterium | reverse complement strand
GGGTCGTCGACCGCATCCACCTTGTTCAGCGCCACCACAATGCACGGCACTTCCACCTGCCGCGCCAGCAGCACGTGCTCCCGCGTCTGCGGCATCGGCCCGTCGGTCGCCGCCACCACCACAATCGCTCCGTCCATCTGCGCCGCGCCCGTGATCATGTTCTTGATGTAATCCGCGTGCCCCGGGCAGTCCACGTGCGCGTAGTGCCGCTTCGGCGTCCCATACTCCACGTGCGACGTCGCAATCGTCAGAATTTCGCCCAGCCCTTCATCGAGGCCACTTTCGTCAACGCCGCCGTCAGCGTCGTCTTCCCGTGGTCAATGTGCCCGATGGTCCCCACGTTCACATGCGGTTTCGACCGGTCGAACTTCTCTTTCCCCATGGCTGGTCTCCCGTTCTCCCTATGACAAGTGCGCCGCGATCCCTCTGCCCACTACCGCTCGCTTGCCAAGACGAAGCTTGAAGATTCGTCTGTCCGCCTTCGCCCCGCGGGCTTCGGCGGGACTGGCCGCAAACACTCGCTGGCCCGCCTTCGCGCTGCGCGCTACGGCCGGGCCGGTCGCCTTGCGCCCCTAGCGACCGGAAATCCGTGCGACCACTTCCTCACTCACCGCTTGCGGCGTCTGCTCGTACCGCTCGAAGTGCATCGAGTAGGTCGCGCGCCCCTGCGTCCGCGAACGCAGGTCGGTCGCGTAGCCGAACATCTCCGACAGCGGCACGCGGGCGCGGATAATCTGCGTTCCGCCGCGCGCCTCCATCGCCTGAATCTTGCCTCGGCGGCTGTTCAAGTCACCAATCACGTCGCCCATGTGCTCTTCGGGCACCACGACTTCGACGCGCATCACGGGCTCGAGCAGAACCGGATGGGCCCGCTTGGCCGCGTCCTTGAACGCCAGCGAACCCGCAATCTTAAAGGCCATCTCGGACGAATCGACATCGTGGAACGATCCGTCGTAGAGCTCAACGCCCACATCGTCGATCGGATAGCCGGCCAGCACCCCGCCGGTCATCGCCTCGCGGATGCCTTCCTCGATCGGCTTGATGTACTCGCGCGGAATCGTGCCACCGACGATCGCGTTCTCGAACTCGAACCCCTCGCCGGGCCGGCGCGGCACCAGGCGGATCTTCGCGTGGCCGTACTGGCCGTGGCCGCCCGTCTGCCGGATGTACCGGCCTTCGCCCTGGGCCGCGGCCGTGAATGTTTCCTTGTACGCGACCTGCGGCCGTCCGACGCTCGCCTCGACGTTGAATTCGCGCTTCAGGCGGTCGACGATGATCTCCAGATGCAGCTCGCCCATCCCGGCGATCACGACCTGCCCGGTTTCCTGGTCGGTCCGCACCCGGAAGGTGGGATCCTCGGCCTGCAGCTTGCCGAGCCCCATGCCGAGGCGTTCCTGATCGGCCTTCGTCTTGGGCTCGATCGCCAGCGAGATCACCGTTTCGGGGAAATCCATCGCTTCGAGCAGGACCGGCTGCTTTTCGTCGCAGATCGTGTCGCCCGTGCTCACGCTCCGCAATCCCACGACCGCCGCGATGTCGCCCGCGTAGACTTCCTTGATTTCCTCACGCTTGTTGGCGTGCATCTTCAGGAGGCGGCCGATACGCTCGGTCTTGCCCCTGGTCGTGTTGTAGACAAAACCGCCCGACTGCAGGAAGCCCGAGTACACGCGGATGAAGGTGAGCTGGCCGACAAACGGGTCGGTCATAATCTTGAAGGCCAGCGCGGAAAACGGCGCCTTGTCGTCGGCCGGCCGCTCGGTCTGTTCCTCACCCTTGTCCGGCACCAGCCCAATGATGGGCGGAATGTCGAGCGGCGACGGCAGGTAGTCAACCGCGGCATCGAGCAGCGGCTGCACACCCTTGTTCTTGAAGGCGGACCCGCAGATGACGGGGACGAACGGCGCCTTCTCGTTGCGCACCGATTCGATCGTGCGCCGGCGTAGGACCGCCTTGATTTCGTCCTCGGTAATCTCGCCGCCGTGCAGGTACTTCTCCAGAATGGCGTCGCTGACCTCGCTGACCTTCTCGATCAGGTGCTCCCGATACTCGCGCGCCACCGCTTCATATTCGGCCGGAATGTCCTCGACGACGTAGTCGGCTCCGAGCGTCTCGTCCATGTAGCGGATCGCCTTCATCCGCACCAGGTCGATGGCCCCGGTAAAGCCCGCTTCGGCGCCGATCGGCAGCTGGATGGCCACCGGGTTTGCGCCCAGCTTCGTCCGGATCTGCCTCAGTGTCTCGACGAAGTCCGCACCGACGCGATCCATCTTGTTGACGAAGCAGATGCGCGGCACGCGGTACTTGTCGGCCTGGCGCCACACCGTCTCCGACTGCGGCTCGACTCCCGACACCGCGTCGAACACCGCGACCGCGCCGTCCAGCACGCGCAGCGAGCGCTCGACCTCGGCGGTGAAGTCCACGTGGCCGGGGGTATCGATGATGTTGATCCGGTTGTCCCGCCACATGCACGTCGTCGCGGCGGACGTAATCGTGATGCCCCGCTCCTGTTCCTGCTCCATCCAGTCCATCACCGCGGTGCCGTCATGCACCTCTCCCAACTTGTAGGTGATGCCTGTGTAGAACAGGATACGTTCGGTCGTCGTGGTCTTCCCGGCATCAATGTGGGCCATGATGCCGATGTTCCGCGTCCGATCGAGTGATACGAGCCGAGGCATGGGATGTCAGGTGCTTTCCGTCGCTACCAGCGATAATGGGCAAAGGCCTTGTTGGCCTCGGCCATGCGGTGCGTGTCTTCTTTCTTCTTCACGGCGCCGCCACGCAGATTCGCGGCATCCATGAACTCGTTGGCCAGCTTCTCGTGCATCGTCTTGCCGTCGCCGCGGGTCCGCGAGTAGAGCACGAGCCAGCGGATGCTCAGCGAGAGCCGCCGGGTCGGGTTCACCTCGATCGGCACCTGGTAGTTCGACCCGCCAACGCGGCGCGACTTGACCTCGAGCGCCGGCTTGACGTTGTCGACGGCCTTCTTGAAGATCTTGACGGGATCCTCGCCGGTCTTGTCCTTGATGATGTCGAAGGCGCGGTACAGGATCGACTCGGCGGTGCTGCGCTTCCCCTCCTTCATCACGGTATTGATGAACTTGGTGACCAGCGCACTGCCGTACACCGGGTCGGGCACCACTTCGCGCTTGGGAATTTCTCGTCTGCGTGGCATAGCTTCGGTCCTACTGCTTCGGCCGCTTGGCGCCGTACCTGGAGCGACCCTGCTTGCGCCCCTGCACACCCACGGCATCGAGCGTGCCGCGAATCACGTGATACCGGACGCCCGGCAGGTCCTTGACGCGCCCTCCCCGGATGAGCACCAGCGAGTGCTCCTGGAGGTTGTGGCCGACGCCGGGGATATAGGTGGTGACCTCGATCCCATTCGTCAACCGCACGCGAGCGACCTTGCGAAGAGCCGAATTCGGCTTCTTCGGCGTCTGCGTGAAGACGCGCACACACACACCCCGCTTCTGGGGGTTGTCCTGCAGCGCGGGACTCTTCGTCTTGAAGACGATTTTATCGCGCCCTTTTCGAACAAGCTGGCTGATGGTCGGCACGGTCGCTCCGTACAATAACAACTCACCCGACGGAGAGGCGCAATGCCGCATGATCGGCACCGCGTCCGCCGTCACATCCACCGCACTCCGAGCCGGCCGGCGATTCCGAACGACGCCCGACCTGACTCTTGAGCCCCCCTGGCCTGAAAGCGTCTGCGAACGCTTGGCGCCAGAGGGCGACAAACCCTATGACTGGTGTTTTCTCGCCGAGGAGCGGATGAATCCGCGTTGCCTTCTAGGCGGCGGACGCTAGATAGGGTTTCCCAGCGTCCGAAGAACCTGTCAAAGATAGCACGACCGGGTCGCCTGGCGCAAGCCCTCGCCAGGCAACCCAGCCGGAATGCGCTCAATCGCTTGCCGGCCAGCGGCCGGACCCGCCTGCCGGTGGCCCGACGACGACGCCCCGCGAGGAGCTGGCGCGTCGGGACCCGCTTGCGTGTTACTCGTCCGCGTTGCGCGCCAGGCCAATCGCAATATCGGCTTCGGCCATGTATTCCATCTCGCGCTCGAGCTCCAGTTCCTCTTCGCTCGGCGGCGGGAGAGGCGGCGGCTCGTCGGCCGGGATTCGCACGTTCCTGTAGTACTCGAAGCCGGTGCCCGCCGGAATGAGCCGGCCCATCGTCACGTTCTCCTTGAGCCCGCGCAGGAAGTCGATCTTCCCGGAGATGGATGCCTCGGTCAGCACGCGCGTGGTTTCCTGGAACGACGCCGCGGAAATGAACGACTCGGTTGACAATGACGCCTTGGTGATCCCGAGCAGGACCGGCCGGCCCTTCGCCGGCAGCTGGCCCTCGCGGATGACGCGCTCGTTCTCCTCGCGGAACCGGAACTTGTCGACCACGTCCTCAATCAGGAACTCGGTGTCGCCGACTTCCTCGATCTTCACCCACCGCATCATCTGACGCGTGATCGTTTCGATGTGCTTGTCGTTGATCGTGACGCCCTGCAGCCGATAGACCTCCTGAATCTCGTTGACCAGGTACTTCTGCAGTTCCTTCTCCCCGAGCACCGCCAGGATGTCGTGCGGGTTGCGCGGGCCGTCCATCAGCGGATCGCCGGCGCGCACGCGCTCGTCTTCCTGCACCGCCACGTGGACGCCGCGCGGAATCTCGTACTCGGCCGCCTCTGAAGAGCTGTCGTCGGGCGCGATGAGCACCTTGCGGCGCCCCTTCACGATGCCGCCGAACTTGACCGTCCCGTCGATGGCGCTCATCACGGCCGGATCGCGGGGCTTTGTCCTTGGTCTTGGTGGTCTCCCGCGGGATCTGTGCCAGCACGTCGCCGGCCACCACGTCCTCTCCGTCCCGCACCATGAGGTGCGCCCGGGACGGCATGCGGAAGCGGCGCGTCACACCGTCCTTGATCTTGACTTCAATGGTCGGCTGCTTCTTCTCGTCGGGCGAGTCCACGATGATGAGCCGGGACAGGCCCGTGACCTCGTCCACCTCCTCGTGCACCGTCAGGCCCTCGATGATGTCCTTGAACCGGATCTGGCCGCTGCCGTCGGTCAGGATCGACACGGTGTACGGATCCCACTCGGCGAGCACCGCACCCGCTTGCACACGTTCGCCTTCCTGAACCTTGAGGCGGGCGCCGTACACCAGCTGATGCCGTTCCCGGTCACGGCCCTTCTCGTCCTGGACGACCACCGACCCGCTGCGGTTCATCACGACCAGGTTGATGCTGCCGTCCGACAGCGGCCGGCCGACCACGACCTGCAGGCCGTGGTACCGCGCCGTCCCGCCATGGCTGGATTCGAGCGTCGACTGCTCGGCGATGCGCGAGGCCGTGCCGCCGATGTGGAACGTCCGCATCGTCAGCTGCGTGCCAGGCTCGCCGATCGACTGGGCGGCGATGACCCCCACGGCCTGCCCGAGCTCCACCAGGCGCCCGGTCGCCAGGTCGCGGCCGTAACATTTCGCGCACACGCCGCGGCGCGACTCGCACGTCAGCACCGAGCGGATCTTGACGCGCTCGATGCCCGCGTCCTGAGCCGCTGACGCCAGGTCCTCGGTGATTTCCTGGCTGGCCTCGACAATGGTCTCGTCGGTGAAGGGATCGGCCACCCGTTCGAGCGTCACGCGGCCCATGATCCGGTCGCGGAGCGGCTCGATCGTTTCGCCGCCTTCGATAATCGCCTGCGCCTCGATGCCGTCGAGCGTGCCGCAGTCCACCTCGGAGATGATCACGTCCTGCGCCACGTCGACCAGCCGGCGCGTGAGGTAGCCCGAGTCCGCCGTCTTCAGCGCCGTGTCGGCCAACCCCTTGCGGGCGCCGTGGGTGGAGATGAAGTACTGCAGCACCGTGAGGCCTTCACGGAAATTCGACGTGATCGGCGTCTCGATGATCTCGCCGGAGGGCTTGGCCATCAGGCCGCGCATGCCGGCCAGCTGCCGGATCTGCTGCTTGCTGCCCCGGGCGCCGGAGTCGGCCATGACGTAGACCGGATTGAAGTTGGTCCCTGCCTTGTCCATCGCCTGCATCCCGCTGAACATCTTGTCGGCGATCCGCTCGGTGACGTCAGACCAGATGGCGATCACCTTGTTGTAGCGCTCGCCGTTGGTGATCGCGCCTTCGAGGTACTGCTGCTCGACCCGGATGACTTCCTGACGGGCCGATGCGATCAGCGATTCCTTCTCGGCCGGCACGATCAGATCGTCGATGCCGATGGACAGGCCCGACTTGGTCGCGTACAGGAAGCCCAGGTCCTTCAGGCTGTCGAGCATCTCGACGGTCTTCTCGATGCCGAACTTGAGGTAGCACGACTGCACGACCTGCTGCAGCCCCTTCTTCTTGAGGAGCCCGTTGACGTACGGCATCTGCTTCGGCAGCGCATCGTTCAGGATGACGCGGCCGACCGTCGTGTTGATGATCTTGCTGTGGATCGTCTGCACCTCGGTGTGCAGCACGTCCTGGTCGTCACGCGACGCGGTCAAATCCTGCAGGTCGCCGGTGTAGCGCAGGCGGATCGGCGTCAGGGTCTCGACTTCGCCCGCCTGGAGCGCCAGCAGCACGTCGTCGATGCCCGCGAACGCGCGGCCCTCGCCCTTGGCGCCCGGCTTGGCCTTGGTCAGGTAGTAGCACCCCAGCACGATGTCCTGCGAGGGAATCGCGATCGGGGCGCCGCTGGCCGGCGACAGCACGTTGTTCGACGACATCATCAGCACGGAGGCTTCAATCTGGGCCTCGGGCGAGAGCGGGATGTGCACCGCCATCTGGTCGCCGTCGAAGTCGGCGTTGAACGCGGTGCAGACCAGCGGGTGGATGCGGATGGCCTTGCCCTCCACCAGCACGGGCTGGAACGCCTGGATGCCGAGGCGGTGCAGCGTCGGGGCGCGGTTCAGCAGCACGGGGTGCTCGCGGATCACCTCTTCGAGGATGTCCCACACCTCGGGCTTCTGCTGCTCGACCATCTCCTTGGCCTGTTTGATCGTCTGCACCATGCCGCGCTCTTCGAGCTTGTTGTAGATGAACGGCTTGAACAGCTCGAGCGCCATCTTCTTCGGGAGGCCGCACTGGTTGAGCTTGAGCTCCGGCCCGACCACGATGACCGAGCGGCCCGAGTAGTCGACGCGCTTGCCGAGCAGGTTCTGACGGAACCGGCCCTGCTTGCCCTTCAGCGTGTCGGACAGCGACTTGAGCGGCCGGTTGTTGGCGCCGCGCAGCACGCGGCCGCGCCGGCCATTATCGAACAGAGCGTCGACGGCCTCCTGCAGGATGCGCTTCTCGTTCCGGATGATGACGTCGGGCGCCTTCAGCTCCATCAGCTTCTTCAACCGGTTGTTCCGGTTGATGACGCGACGGTAGAGATCGTTCAGGTCGGAGGTCGCGAACCGCCCGCCCGCGAACCGGCCGCCGTCCAGCGGCACCAGCGGCCGCAGCTCCGGCGGAATGACCGGGATGACGTCGAGAATCATCCACTCGGGCCGGTTGGTGGACTTGCGAAACGAATCCACCACCTTGAGCCGCTTGGCGTACTTCAGCTTCTTCTGCGCCGACTGCTCGGTGCGCATCTTCTCGCGCAGTTCGCCGGACATCTTCTCGACGTCCACCCGGCGCAGCAGTTCCTTGATCGCCTCGGCGCCCATCTGCGCCTTGAAGCGATGGCCATGGTCTTCCTTGGCCTTGCGGTACTGCTCCTCGTTGAGCAGCTGGTTCTGCTTGAGATCCGTGTCGCCCGGATCGACCACCACGTAGCCTTCGAAGTACAGGATCCGTTCGAGATCGCGCAGCGAGATGTCGAGCAGATGCCCGATGCGGCTCGGCAGCCCCTTGAAGAACCACACGTGGCTGACCGGGGTCGCCAGCGTGATGTGCCCGAGCCGCTCGCGCCGGACCTTGGCCTGCGTCACTTCGACGCCGCACTTGTCGCAGATGACGCCGCGGTGCTTCATCCGCTTGTACTTGCCGCACAGGCATTCCCAGTCGGTGATCGGCCCGAAGATCTTCGCGCAGAACAGCCCGTCGCGTTCGGGTTTGAACGTGCGGTAGTTGATGGTTTCCGGCTTGGTCACCTCGCCGTGGGACCACCCCCGGATGATGTCGGGCGACGCGAGCTTGATCTGGATCGCGTCGAAATCCGCCACCAACGAACCCTTCGTGTCGAAGCTAGGTCTCATGGGGTCCTTCACTCACAGTGCGAATCAACCATTCACGCATCCGGCGTGATCACACTTCCTGCAATGCCGGCTCGGCCGGGGGCACCGGCTCCTCGGGCGGCGCCGGCCGCTTCTTCGTCTTGAGCAGCTGCACGTCGAGACACAGCGACTGGAGTTCGCGAATCAACACGTTGAACGACTCGGGCAGCCCCGGCGTAAATGAGGCGTCGCCCTTGACGATCGATTCGTAGATCTTCGCGCGGCCCGTGACGTCGTCCGACTTGGCCGTGAGCAGCTCCTGGAGGATGTGCGCGGCGCCGTACGCTTCGAGCGCCCACACCTCCATCTCCCCGAAGCGCTGGCCGCCGAACTGGGCCTTGCCGCCGAGCGGCTGCTGGGTGATGAGCGAATACGGCCCGATCGACCGGGCGTGGATCTTGTCGTCGACCAGGTGCGACAGCTTCAGCATGTAGATGTAGCCGACCGTCACGTCCTGCTCGAACGCGTCGCCCGTCATGCCGTCGAACAGCCGGGTCTTCCCGCCCTTCGGCATGCCGGCCTCGCCCAGCCAGTGCTTGATCTCCGTCTCGGTCGCCCCGTCGAACACCGGCGTCGCAAAGTAGAGACCGAGCGCGTGGGCCGCCCAGCCGAGGTGCGTCTCGAGGATCTGGCCGACGTTCATGCGCGACGGAACCCCGAGCGGGTTCAGCACGATTTCCACCGGCGTGCCATCCGGCAGGTACGGCATGTCCTCTTCGGCGAGGATGCGCGCGATCACGCCCTTGTTGCCGTGGCGGCCGGCCATCTTGTCGCCGACCGACAGCTTGCGCTTCATCGCCACGTAGACCTTGACGAGCTTGATCACGCCCGGCGGCAGTTCGTCGCCCCGGCGGACCTTGTCCTTCTTCTCCTCGAACAGCTGCTCGATCACCTCGACCTTGCGTTTGGTCCGCTCCTCGAGATCGCGCAGATCGGATTCCAGGCGCGGATCCTCGCCGGTGACTTTGATGCGCATCATCGACGTGTAGGGGACGCCCTCGAGCACCTCGCGGGTGAGCGCGGCGCCCCGCTTCAGGAGCTTCTCGCGCCCGTCCTCGTCGTAGAGGTCCGAGCGGAGCGTCTGCCCCTGCAGCATGACGATCGCCTGTTTCTTGATCTCCTCGTGCAGGATGCGCACTTCGTCCTGTGCAGGTTCTTTTCCATCATCTCGAGTTCGTCGGCCTCGATGGCCTTGGCTCGATCGTCCTTCTCGATGCCCTTGCGCGAGAAGATCTTCACCCCGACGATGATCCCCTCGATGCCGGGCGGACAGACCAGCGAGGCGTCACGGACGTCGCCGGCCTTCTCGCCGAAGATGGCGCGCAACAGCTTCTCTTCAGGCGTGAGTTGCGTCTCGCCCTTCGGCGTGACCTTGCCCACGAGGATGTCTCCCGGCTTGACCGACGCGCCAATCCGGATGATGCCGCTGTCGTCGAGATCCCGGAGGAACGTCTCGGAGACGTTCGGAATATCCCGCGTGATGTCCTCGGGCCCGAGCTTCGTGTCTCGCGCCTCGATCTCGAACTCCTCGATGTGGATCGACGTGTAGTAGTCGTCCTTCACCATCCGTTCGGACACGAGAATCGCGTCTTCGAAGTTGTACCCGCGCCACGGCATGAACGCGACCAGCACGTTGCGGCCGAGAGCGAGTTCGCCCAGTTCGGTACACGGGCCGTCGCCGAGCACCTGGCCCTTGTGGACCTTCTGGCCCACGCTGACAATCGGCTTCTGCGTGATGCAGGTGTTCTGGTTCGACCGCTTGAACTTCGTGAGCTTGTAGATGTCGGCGCCCATCTCCTGGCTGATCTCGCCATCCTCGCCATGCACGCGGACGACAATGCGCTGCGAGTCGACGTAGTCCACCGTGCCGGCGCGACGGGCCAGCACGACGGCGCCCGAATCGCGCGCCGTGTTGTACTCCATTCCGGTGCCGACAAACGGCGCCCGGGCGCGCAGCAGCGGCACCGCCTGGCGCTGCATGTTCGATCCCATCAGCGCGCGGTTGGCGTCGTCGTGCTCCAGGAACGGAATCAGCGACGCGGCCACCGACACGAGCTGCTTCGGCGACACGTCGATGAACTGCACGTTCTCGCGCTGCGCCAGGATGAAGTTGCCGGCCTGGCGGGCGTTGACGCGCTCGTCGCGCAGCCGCCCCTGATCGTCAACGGCCACGTTGGCCTGCGCCACGATGTACTGGTCCTCTTCCCAGGCGGAAAGGTAGAACGGGTACGGCTCACACTCGATCCCCTTCTTCGCGCGCCGCTTCCCGCCGCCGAGATCCTCGGCGATCTCATGGGCTTCGACCATGTCGCCGATCTTGTACTTGCTCGATCCGGCGTTGGTGATGACCACGTAGTCGACAATCTTCCCGTCCCTCACCTTGCGGTAGGGCGACTCGATGAAGCCGAACTCGTTGATCCGCGCATAGGACGAGAGCGACGAGATCAGGCCGATGTTCGGGCCTTCCGGCGTCTCAATCGGGCAGATGCGCCCGTAGTGCGTCGGGTGCACGTCGCGGACCTCGAACCCGGCGCGTTCACGCGACAGGCCGCCGGGCCCGAGCGCGGAGAGACGCCGCTTGTGCGTGACCTCCGAGAGCGGGTTGGTCTGGTCCATGAACTGCGACAGCTGCGACGACCCGAAGAACTCGCGAATGGCCGCCATCACGGGCTTCGCGTTGATGAGGTCGTGCGGCATGGCCGTCGCCATTTCCTGGTAGACCGACATCTTCTCCTTGATGGCCCGCTCCATCCGCACCAGGCCGATGCGAAACTGGTTCTCGAGCAGCTCGCCCACCGACCGCACGCGGCGGTTGCCGAGGTGGTCGATGTCGTCGACGTACGCCGGGTTCTTCCGCAGCTTGAGCAGGTACCGGATGACCTCGTAGAAATCCTGCGGGTGCAGGATTTTCTCTTCGAGCGGCGTGGTCACGCCCAGCTTCGTGTTCAGCTTCAGCCGGCCGACGCGCGAGAAGTCGTACTTCTGCGGGTTGAAGAACATGTTCTCGAAGAGGGACCGCGAGCTGTCGAGCGTCGGCGGATCACCGGGGCGCAGCCGGCGGTAGATCTCGATCAGCGCCTCCTCGTGCGTCCGGATCGGGTCCTTCTTGAGCGTGGCGGAAATGGTCGGCCCCACCTCGTCGCGATCCGGGAAGAAGACATCCACCCGATCGACGCCCTTCTCCTGGGCGATCGCGATGATGCGGTGCGTGACCTCGTCGTTGGCCTCGAGGATGATCTCGCCGGTCGCCGGGTCCACCAGATCGACCGCGGCGTACGCGCCGTCGCGCTCGGCCTCATCGACCTTGATCGCCTCGACGCCCGCGCTGCGGAGCGCCTTGATCGAGGACAGCGTGATCTTCCGGCCCTTGGCGAGCGTGGTGTTGGTGCCGGGGATCGGGATGTCCTCACCGGCCCGCAGCCCCACCAGGCTCTCGGCCACGCTCCAATAGATCGCGCCCTGGCGCAGGTAGAGGCGATCGATCGTGAAGAACGCCCTGATGATCTCGTCGGCGCCGCGCAGCCCGAGGGCGCGCAGGAAGACCGACGCGAGGAACTTGCGCTTGCGGTCGATGCGCACGTAGAGCAGGTTCTTCGCGTCGTACTCGAACTCGACCCACGAGCCGCGGTACGGAATCACCTGCGCGACGTAGAGCGCCTTGTCTTCGGAGTGGAAGAACGCGCCTGGGCTTCGGTGGAGCTGCGACACGATGACGCGCTCGGTCCCGTTGATGATGAACGTCCCGTTGTCCGTCATCAGGGGAATGTCGCCGAAGTAGACCTCCTGCTCCTTGATGTCGCGGATGGTCTTCGCGCCGGTTTCCGGATCCTTGTTCCAGACCACGAGGCGGATGGTGACCTTGAGCGGCACGGCGTACGTCATGCCGCGCTCCTGGCACTCATCCACGTCGTACTTCAGCTTGAGGTCGACCGTGTTGCCGCAGTTGTCGCACACGTCGCCGCGGGCCTCGTTCGACCGGCCGCATTTCGGGCACAGCACTCCCCTGTCGCCGTAGGGCTCCGCCACCAGGACGGTGCCGCAGTGGGCGCACGCCTTGCGCAGATGCTGCAGGCCCTGGAGCCGGCCGCACTTGCACTCCCAGTTGCCGATCGAATACTCGATGAACTCCAGCGAGGAGTTCTCGCGGAAGTCGCTGATCGGAAACACCGACTTGAACACCGACTGCAGGCCGATGTCTTCCCGCTCGGTCGGGAGCCGGTTCATCTGAAGGAACCGTTCGTACGACTTCCGCTGGATCTCAATCAGGTTCGGGATCGGAACCGTCGTCTTGATCTTCGAGAAGTCGATGCGCTCGCGATAGATGTTCTTCGGAAGGCTGTACATGCTGCTCTCGGGACTAGGGCCTTACGGGCTCCAGGACACTCGGACGGATCGCCGGCTGACACCCTGGTCGGCCTGGCACGGGACGCGTCAGGGCGCCCGCCGCCTCATGCGGCCTGGCGCCCCACACCCGGATCGGCGCTACTTGATTTCGACTTTGGCGCCGGCTGCCTCGAACTTCTTCTTGATGGCTTCGGCCTCGTCCTTCGGCACGCCTTCCTTGACGGCCTTTGGCGCAGCCTCGACCAGATCCTTGGCTTCCTTGAGCCCGAGACTGGTGACCTCGCGGACGACCTTGATCACGTTGATCTTGTTGCCGCCGAAATCGGTCAGGATCACGTTGAACTCGGTCTTCTCCTCGACCGCGGCCGCGGCGCCGCCGGCCGCGCCCATCGGCATCGCCATCGGCATCGCCGCTGCTGCCGACACGCCGAGTTCAGATTCCAGCGTCTTGACGAGCTGCGAGAGCTCGAGCACGCTGATGTTCTTGATGTACTCCACTACCTGCGTCTGCGTCAGTTCGGCCATCTTCGTCTCCTACCGATCAATCGGTCTTGCTCAACATCAGGTGCGGCATGCCGCACCCCTACGCCTCTGATTTCTTCTTCTCCACCTGTGCCAGCACGTTCATCAGATCGCGCGGCACCGCGCTCAACACGCTCACCAGCTGCACCATCGGGGCCTGCAGCACGAAGAGCAGCTTCGCGCACAGTTCCGGCTTCGACGGCAGGTTCGCCAGCTCCACCACTTCGGTGGCCAGAACGGGCCTGCCCTGTACGACCGCCGCCTTGATGCTCAACGCGGGCGCGGTCTTGATGAACGTCGTCAGCACTTTCGCCAGCGCCACCGGATCCGCGCCGGAGTAGGCCACCGCCGTCGCGCCGGTGCAGTGCGTCCCCAGCGACTCGAGCGGCGTGCCCTTGACGACACGCCTGACCATCGTGTTCTTGACCACGCGGTAGCGGCCCTTGACGGCCCGCACCTGCCGCCGCAGTTGGGTCACCTGCGGCACGTTCAAACCCTTGTAATCAAGCAGAATCGCGTTCTGCGCCACGCGCAATTCGGATTCGAGCGTCGCCAGCTCGGTCTGCTTCTCCGCTCTCGTGAGTGCCATACGCCAGTCCCTGATTCCGCGGCCTACTTGTGCGCCGCCTCAATGCTCGTCGTGTCGATCTTGATTCCGGGGCCCATCGTCGAGCAGATGGTGACGCTTTTGACGTACTTGCCCTTGGCCGCCGCCGGCTTGGCCTTGATGATGCTCTCAACCAGCGCCTTCGTGTTCTCCACCAGGTGGCCGGTCGCAAACGACACCTTGCCGACCGGCGCGTGCACAATCCCGGTCTTGTCGACCCGGAACTCCACCTTGCCGGCCTTGATTTCGCGAATGGCTTTGCCGATGTCCTGGGTCACCGTGCCGGTCTTGGGATTCGGCATCAGGCCGCGGGGGCCAAGCACCTTGCCCAGTTTGCCGACGGCGCGCATCATGTCGGGCGTCGCGACCACCGCCTCGAAATCCATCCACCCGCCCTGGATCTTCTCGACGAGTTCTTCGCCGCCGACCACATCGGCGCCCGCTTCCTGCGCTTCCTTCTGTTTCTCGCCCCCGGCGATGACCAACACTTTCTTGGTCTTGCCGAGCCCGTGCGGCAGCACAATCGTGCCACGCACCATCTGGTCGGCGTGCTTCGGATCCACGCCCAGCCTGATGGATAGCTCCACCGTCTCGTCGAACTTTGCGAATTTCACTTTCTGGACGAGCGGCACCGCGTCGTCAATTGTCAGGGGCCGCTGCGGCACCTGCGCCTTCGACGCGGCGAACTTCTTGCCTAGTCTTCGCATCAACTCCTCCGTGGTCCCAACGGGCCCCTCGTTCGGGCCCTCCCACCAAACGTGCCGGGCGGCCGGATGTGGCCTCTGGCACCGGGGTTCTGCCTAGTACTTCGACTCGCCAATGCGCTCGCTCAGCACTAGGCCCTGAGCGAACGTGTCGCGACCACACTCGTGAATCGAAGGGCCTAGATGACGTCCAGCCCCATCGAGCGGGCCGTCCCAGCCACTGTCTTCACCGCCGACGCGAGCGATTCGCAGTTAAGATCGGGCATCTTCGACTTCGCGATCTCCTCGACCTGCTTGACCGTCACCGTGCCCACTTTCGTCTTGTTGGGCACCGCCGATCCCTTGGCGATATTGGCCGCCCGCTTGAGCAGCACCGCCGCCGGAGGAGTCTTGGTGATGAAGCTGAAGGTACGGTCGGCGTAGACCGTGACGAGCACCGGGATGATCAGGCCTTCCTGGCTCGCGGTCTTCGCGTTGAAGTCCTTGCAGAATCCCATGATGTTGACGCCATGGGGACCAAGCGCGGTGCCCACGGGCGGCGCCGGCGTTGCCTTGCCGGCGGGAATCTGCAACTTGACGACCGCCTGTACTTTCTTTGCCATCTCGTTAACTCTCGATCAGTATCCAGTAGTCAGTAGTAGGGGCCGACCCCCGTGTCGGCCCGATCTAGATCTAGATCTTCTCCACCTGCAGGAAATCCAGCTCCACCGGCGTCGACCGGCCGAAAATCGTGACCATCACCTTCAACGTGTTCCGATCGAGGTTGACGTCGTCGACCACGCCGTTGAAGCTGGTGAACGGTCCCTCGTTGATGCGCACGTGGTCGCCCTTCTCAAACGAGTACTTCGGCTTCGGCGTCTCAGCCGCCGTCGAGACCTGCAGCAGAATCTGGTCGACCTCTTCCTGGGTGAGCGGCGTCGGCTGGGCGCCCGCTCCGACAAATCCGGTGACTTTCGGGGTGTTCTTCACCACGTGCCAGGCGTTGTCGGTCATCGTCATCTCGACCAGAATGTAGCCGGGAAAGAAGCGCTTGGTGGTCACCACTTTGCGGCCACCCCGCATCTCCACGACGTCCTCGGTCGGGATCAGGATCTCCCCGATCTGGTCAACCACGCCGTACGCCTGCACTCGCTGGCGCAGCGATTCGGCTACCTTGCGTTCAAAGCCCGAATACGTATGGACGATGAACCACTGCTTGGTCTTGACGTCGGTCATTTGGCACCGAAGTAATGGAACAGCGACAGGACGCTCTTCTCGAACACCTGATCGAGCAGGAACAGATACACGCCAAAGAAGATCGACGTCGCGATGACCACCAATGTCGTCGCATAGACTTCCTTGCGCGACGGCCAGGTGACCCGCTTGAGCTCGTTGCGCACCTCTCTCAGGAAATTGCGCAGGTTGCCAAACGACCCCGTCACTCCCTCGAGAGCCTTGCCTGGCGCGGATTTCACGTTGTCGAGCATGGCGTTATGTTCTCGTTTCGCTTCTCATCTCGGCGATCTCTTACCGGCGCATTCCGCGACAGCCCGGCCGCTCCATCTGGCAGGCCAAGAGGGTCTCGAACCCCCAACCTCCGGTTTTGGAGACCGGCGCTCTACCAGTTGAGCTATTGGCCTTCAAACCTCTGACTATTTTGTTTCCCTGTGCGCCGTGTGCGCCCGGCACCACGGACAGAACTTCTTGAGTTCCAGACGTTCTGTCGTCTTCTTCTTGTTCTTCGTGGTGTTGTAGTTCCGGCGCTTGCACTCGTTGCACGCCAGCGTAATCATGTCGCGCATTGCAGTCTCTCAGTCCCAGTCCTACGCCAGTATTTCCGTGACCGTGCCGGCGCCCACCGTGCGGCCGCCTTCGCGGATCGCAAACTTCGACCCCTTCTCAATCGCCACCGCCGTGATCAACTCCGCCGTAATCTGCGTGTTGTCCCCCGGCATGATCATTTCCACGCCCTCGTCCAGGTGCATCGACCCGGTCACGTCCGTGGTCCGCAGATAAAACTGCGGCCGATACCCATTGAAAAACGGCGTGTGCCGCCCGCCCTCTTCCTTCGTCAGCACATACACTTCCGCTTTGAACTTCGTGTGCGGCGTAATCGACCCCGGCTTCGCCAGCACCTGCCCCCGCTCCACGTCGTCCTTCTCCAACCCCCGCAGCAGCACGCCGATGTTGTCCCCCGCCACCCCTTCGTCCAGCAGCTTCCGGAACATCTCGACGCCCGTCACCACCTTCTTCATCGTCGGCCGGAACCCCACAATCTCGCACTCCTCGCCGACTTTCACCTTCCCCCGCTCCACCCGCCCCGTCACCACCGTCCCCCGCCCCGAGATCGAGAACACATCCTCAATCGGCATCAAAAACGGTTTGTCCATCTGCCGCTCCGGCATCGGCACATACTCGTCCAGCGCGTCCATCAGCTTCAGGATCCCCGCTTCCGCCTCCGGATCCCCCTGCAGCGCCTTCAACGCCGACACCCGCACCACCGGCACCTTGTCCCCCGGGAACCCATACGTGGTCAGCAGTTCCCGCACTTCCAGCTCCACCAGGTCCAGCAACTCCGGGTCGTCGACCGCATCCACCTTGTTCAGCGCCACCACAATGCACGGCACTTCCACCTGCCGCGCCAGCAGCACGTGCTCCCGCGTCTGCGGCATCGGCCCGTCGGTCGCCGCCACCACCACGATCGCCCCGTCCATCTGCGCCGCGCCCGTGATCATGTTCTTGATGTAGTCCGCGTGACCCGGGCAGTCCACGTGCGCGTAGTGCCGCTTCGGCGTCCCATACTCCACGTGCGACGTCGCAATCGTCAAAATCTTCGTGTCGTCGCGCCGGCCCTGCGATTCCGACGCCTTCGCCACTTCGTCATACGACACATACTTCGCCCAGCCCTTTGTCGCCGCCACCTTCGTCAACGCCGCCGTCAGCGTCGTCTTCCCGTGGTCAATGTGCCCAATCGTCCCCACGTTTACGTGCGGTTTCGACCGATCGAATTTCTCCTTCGCCATGGCTGGTCTCCCGTGTATGACTATGACAACTGCGTGTCCACCGCTTCACGTTCGTTCACTGACAGCCTTCGCGCGATTCGTGAGCGAAGGCTGGAGCCGATGACCGGAATCGAACCGGTGACCTCGTCCTTACCAAGGACGCGCTCTGCCGACTGAGCTACATCGGCCAATCACGTCGACTACACCCCAACGAACCACCGGCTTTCGCCGCAGCGCCCTTTCTTACTCCCAGCCGTAGCTCGCAACGCGGTCCGACTTCGCAACGGTCCAGCTCAACTCGCCCTTCCCGTTGCTTCGTCGGGACAGCCTTCACTCGCTTCGCGAGCGAAGGCTGGAGCGGGAGACGGGGATCGAACCCGCGACCAACAGCTTGGAAGGCTGTGACTCTACCACTGAGTTACTCCCGCCTTCGTTACGCTCCGGCTCGCTACTTTCCTCGCGTCACTACGGCGCGGCAAGCCCGCTTCGTTACGCTCCGGCTCGCTACT